>JAITMY010000192.1 GCA_031290755.1 Prevotellaceae bacterium | reverse complement strand
TGGAACCGCTCCAACGGCTTCCACAGCGTGGTAGATCGCTACCCCGAGCTGAAGATGGTGGCCCAGCAGAGCGCCGACTTCGACCGCAGCAAGGCGATGGAGGTGATGGAGAGCATGCTGCAAGCGCAGGGCGACATCGCCGCGGTGTTCTGCGGCAACGACGCCATGGCGATGGGCGCCTACCAAGCCGTGCTGGCCGCCGGAAAGGCCGCGCAGGTAAAGGTCTTCGGCTTCGACGGGGCGCAGGATGTGGTGGAGGCCATCAGAGACGGCAAGATTGCCGCCACCGGCATGCAGTTCCCCAAAACAATGGCCACAACCGCCGCCGCGCTTGCCGACAAGTACCTGAAGGGCGAGCGCAGCTTCCCGCAGAAGATGCCCGTGGCGGTGGAGCTGGTAACCGCCGACAACGTGGCCAAGTACGGAGCTTACGAAAAGAATAAAGCGCAGTAGGCCATGACGCAACCCGTGGACATACGCTGGAAGCAGCGCTTTGCGAACTACCAAAAAGCCATTGGGCAGCTGCGCGAATTCCTACTGATAGCCAGAATAAACAAGTATGAAAAGCAAGGCCTGATACAGGCGTTTGAGTACACCTTTGAGCTGGCGTGGAACGTAATGAAGGACTACTTCACCTACGCGCAGGCCGACGTGGACATCATGGGCAGCCGCGACGCCATCCGCACCGCATTCAAGCGAGGGCTGATAGAAGACGGCGAATTGTGGATGGATATGATAAACAGCAGAATTGCCAGCGTGCACACCTACAACGAAGAGGTGGCAGATGCCATTGTGCAGGCCATCATGCGGGACTACATACCCCTCTTCAACGCTTTAGAAACCAAAATGACAACCCTACTGCCATGACCTACGGCCTACCAGATGCCACGCTCCAAAAGCTCCGCAGCGTGTTTGCCCAGCACCCCGAAGTGGAGGAGGTGCTGCTCTACGGCTCGCGTGCCAAGGGCACCTACCGCCCCGGGTCGGACATTGACATCACCATGAAGGGCGCCCTGCTCACCCACGCCATACAGTCAAAAGTGTGGCTGGAGATAGACGACCTCCTCCTCCCCTGCATGATAGACCTGTCCATACTCCACCAAATAGGCAACCCCGACTTGGTAGAGCACATCAACCGCGTGGGGCAGCCGCTGTACAAACAAGCAAACAATCGCCATGACCACTAAGAAAACAACCCTCACCCTCCTTGCCCTTGCCGCGGCAGGGCTGGCGCTCTACCACTCGGTGTACGTTGAGCGCCTCAGCGAGCGGCAGCAGCGGCTGATGATGAAAAGCTTCAACCCGCAGCAGCAGGTGGACTACTTCTGGAGCAGCGAGCGCCCCCGAATAGCCGCGCAGGGCCTCGCCCTGGGCGAGCTGGTGGCGCGGCTGGGCGCCGACCCCGAACCGCTCGCCGCCCAGCACGGGCGCCGCGCAGGGCTGGGCGACAACGTCTGCTTCGTGGTCAAGGCCATCGTGCAGGTGGACACGCTCAGCCGCGAGCGCATAGCCTTCGCGCTGGGCGGCGCCCGCTTCTACATCCCCCGCCGCTTCATCTTCGGCAACACGCTGCGCGACGCCGTGGGGTGCTTCGGCATAGACAACTTCGAGAACACGATGGACTACAACGCCATCTCCACCGCGCTCAACCAGCGGGTGCTCGTCGAGGTGGTTGGCGGGGTGGACAGCGCCCTGCGCGTCGGCGCGGCGCTCGCGCTGGTGGGCGCCGTGGAGGTCAACCTCGGCGACCTGCCCCTGCGCGAGGCCGAGGTAGTGCCCCTAACCCTTAGCGTCGCTGCGCCATGAGCCAGCAGCCCCCCGTAGCGCTCGAGGCGCGAAAGATTACCAAGAGGTTTGCCGGCGTGGTGGCGCTCCGCGACGTTGACCTGCGCCTCTACGCGGGCAAGGTGAACGCCATCGTGGGCGAAAACGGCGCGGGCAAGTCCACGCTCATGAACATCCTGTCGGGCGTGTACGCCGACTACGAGGGCGAGCTCCTCGTGGGCGGCGGGGCGCCCCGCCACTTCGCCAGCACCACCGAGGCCTGCCGCGCGGGCATCGCCATGATCCATCAGGAGCTCAACCTCGTGGGCGGCCTCAGCGTGGCCGAGAACATCTTCCTCGGCAGGGAGCCCCTCACCGCCCTCGGCCTCATCGACTACCCCCGCATGCGGCGCGAGGCCGCCGAGGTGCTGCGCCGCCTGCGCTTCGCCGAAAGCCCCGACGCCCGCGTGGGCGCCCTCCGCGTGGGGCAGCAGCAGCTCGTGGAGATAGCCAAGGCGCTCGCCCGCAACGCCCGCATCCTCATCATGGACGAGCCTACCTCCTCCCTCGCCGAGGGCGAGGTGGCCGTGCTCTTCGACGTTATCCGCGCCCTCACCGCCCGCGGCGTGGCCATAGGCTACATCACCCACAAGATGGGCGAGCTGGCGCAGCTGGCCGACTACGTTACGGTGCTGCGCGACGGCTGCCTCGTGCACGCCGCCCCCGCCCGCGAGCTGAGCGCCGACGAGCTCGTGCGCCTCATGGTGGGGCGCGACCCCGCCGACTTCTTCGCCCGCGGCGACCACCCCGCGGGGCCGCGCGTGCTCGAGGCCGAGGGCATCACGCTGCGCGACCCCGCCCGCCCGGGCCGGCGGCTGCTCGACGGCGTGTCGCTCCACGCCGCCGCCGGCGAAGTCCTCGGCCTCTACGGGCTGATGGGCGCCGGGCGCACCGAGCTGCTCGAAACCCTCTTCGGCCTCCACCCCGCCGAGGCCACCGGCGCCCTGCGCCTCGGCGGTAGCCCCGCGCGCCTCGGCAGCCCCGCGCAGGCCATAGCCCACGGCGTGGCGCTTGTGCCCGAAGACCGCAAGGGCGACGGGCTGGTGCTCGGCATGAGCATCGCCCAGAACACCACGCTGGCCGCCCTCGGCGCCGCCCTGCGCGGCGGCCTCATCAGCCCGCGGCGCGAGCGCGGCGTGGCCGACGAGTGGCGCGCGCGCCTCGGCATAAAGTCCCACTCCGCCCGCCAGCCCGCCGCCAGCCTCAGCGGCGGAAACCAGCAGAAGGTGGTGCTGGC
>JAITMY010000086.1 GCA_031290755.1 Prevotellaceae bacterium | reverse complement strand
CCCCTTTTCGCCCTTGGGGTTTTGCCACGCGAGGCAGGCGTACACCCACTTTCCGCGCTGCGCCTCGGTGAAGTCCAGCGTGTAGGGCGAGGCGGTATCAAGCGCCGAGTTGGGCAGCTTCAGAATATTGCTTAGCCAGCTCAGAAATGGCTTTAGCCAGCTTGAAAGTGGCTTTAGCCAGCTTGGGATATTGCTTAGCCAATTCAAAAAAGGCTTTAGCCAATTTGGGGTATTGCTTAGCCAATTCAGAAATGGCTTTAGCCGATTTGGAGTGCTGCTTAGCCAGCTTGAAAATGGCTTTAGCCAGCTTGGAGTGCTGCTTAGCCTTTTTGGTAGGGCAACAAAAAACCTTGCGGTGCAGCAAAGCCGCAGCGCAAGGTTGTTCAAGACGATATAAATTAAGTTATATAATGTTAACGGGGGGGGCAAATTGCCTATAACCCAATGTTGGCACGGGTTTCAGGAGGTTGTATGTTGAGCAAGTACGCGCCATTGTCTGAATAATTACTACCTTTTGAGGATTAAGACGGCGCAAAGGTATAAATAATTTCAACGTTGATGCTGCTTGCGCCGAAGTATAACAAATTTTAATACGCTGAACTGGCTTCACCATTTATTTTTCAATTTCCCAAAGCAGCTCTTTTGCCGGGCGTGCCGATAATTTACCCTTCTTTACCAAGTTGACAGTATCAACGGCCTCTCTGATATCTTGCAGCAGCAGCGCCTTTTCATTTGTAATCGGCTGGACTTTTACAAATGAAAAATTATTAAGCAGCTCCGTCAGAAACAGCGCCTTGCTTTCTTTTATGTCTAATAGTACTTTCATAATGCTTGTTTACTGTAATTACCATAATGTTTTTGGAAATAGCGTTAGCGAAGGCCGCTTGCGCCGAAGTATAACAAATTTTAATACGCTAAGCGGCGCTTGGTTCGGCGGAGTACTCCAAAGGCTACGGGGCATTTTGCAATGCTGCTTAGCCCCCTAACCTTTGTGCACCGCCAAGCAGGGGATATTGCCAAAACGGGGTGTTTTTGACCGGCGTATTAAAGTAAGCCAGCAGCTCTGCCGTTGTCATACCTTCGGTTTTGGCGAGTATTTTTGCCTGAATGTCGTTTTTCATCTTCACGCAGTCAAAGTCTGCTGTTGGTAGGGTCGGCTTCATAGTTTATTAGGTCTTTAGGGTTTCTGATTTCAATGGTGGCAGCAAATACCTTGTCGAAGTAGCCGCCAACAATAGAGGTATCAATGTAAATTCTTTGCTTCATAGTATGACTTTTCACAAAGGTACTAAAAATAATTTATCCATCACAGCTCCCCCACGCCCACAAAAAAGCGGCCTGCCCTGCGGAGGCTGCCGCCTAAATTTGCGCGGGTGGAAAAAAAATGTATCTTTGCGCTGTAAAATCGTTAAATCATAAGCTTATAAATGTCAACGGATAACATCAACGAGCAGGAGGCGCCGGAGGACGCGGAAGAGGCGGTGCAGGCCACCAGCAGCCGCGACCACGAGCGCTTTGCAAAGCTCACCGGCGTGGACGAGAGCCGCGCAAAGCGCCTCACGGGCATGTACAAGGACTGGTTTTTGGACTACGCCTCGTACGTCATTCTGGAGCGCGCCGTGCCCCACCTCAACGACGGCCTGAAGCCGGTGCAGCGCCGCATCCTCCACGCGATGAAGCGCATGGACGACGGGCGCTTCAACAAGGTGGCCAACATCATCGGCAGCTCCATGCAGTACCACCCCCACGGCGACGCCTCCATCGGCGACGCGCTGGTGCAGCTGGGCCAAAAGGAGCTGACGGTGGAAACGCAGGGCAACTGGGGCAACATGCTCACCGGCGACAGCGCCGCCGCCCCGCGCTACATCGAGGCGCGGCTCTCGAAGTTCGCCCTCGACGTGGTGTTCAACGGCAAAACCACCGAGTGGATGGCCAGCTACGACGGGCGCAACCTCGAGCCGGTTACGCTGCCCGTGAAGTTCCCCCTGCTGCTGGCGCAGGGCGTGGAGGGCATCGCCGTGGGGCTGGCCTCGAAAATCCTGCCCCACAACTTCAACGAGCTGGTGGAGGCCGCCATCGCCTGCCTGCGCGGAAAGCCCTTTACGCTGTACCCCGACTTCCCCACCGGCGGCATTGCCGACGTGAGCCGCTACAACGACGGGCTGCGCGGCGGCGCCGTCAAGGTGCGCACCCGCATCGTGAAGCGCGACAGCCGCACGCTGGCCATTGTGGACATGCCCTTCGGGAAAAACAGCTCTACCCTCATCGAAAGCATCCTCAAGGCCAACGAAAAGGGGAAGATAAAGGTGCGCAAGGTGGACGACAACACCGCCGCCGAGGTGGAGGTGCTGGTGCACCTGCACAGCGACGTGTCGGCAGACAAAACCATCGACGCCCTCTACGCCTTCACCGACTGCGAAATCTCCATCTCGCCAAACTCCTGCGTGATTGCGGACGACAAGCCCGCGTTTATGGGCGTGAGCGACATCCTGCGCCACAACGTAAGCCGCACCATGCAGCTGCTGGAGCAGGAGCTGCAAATCCGAAAGGGCGAGCTGGAGGCCGACTGGCACTTCTCGTCGCTGGAAAAAATATTCTTCGAGCAGCGCATCTACAAGGAGCTGGAGAAGGACAGCGCCACGTGGGAGGCGCAGCTACAGGCCATCGAGGCCGCGCTGGGGCGCTACCGGCGGCTGCTCAAGCGCGACGTGGCCCGCGAGGAGGTGGAGCGGCTGTGCGAAAAGCCCGTGCGCAAAATTTCTAAGTTCGACATCAAGGCCGCCGACGAGCACATTAAGGCTGTGGAGGCCGAGCTGGAGGAGGTGCAAAACCACCTTGAGCACCTTACGGACTACACCGTGGCGCACTTCAGGGCTATTCAGCGCAAGTACGGCAAGGGGCGCGAGCGCCGAACCCAGCTGGGCAGCTTCGAGGCCATCGAGGCCGCGCAGGTGGCCGTGGCCAACGCCAAGCTCTACGTCAACAAGAAGGAGGGCTTTGTGGGCATGGAGCTCAAGCGCGACGAGGAGGCCGAGTTCGTGAGCGAGTGCTCGGACATTGACGAGGTCATCGTGTTCCGCCGCAACGGGAAGTACGTGGTGTCGAAGGTCGCCGGCAAGGCCTTCTTCGGCAAGGACATTTTGCACGCGGGGATATTCAAAAAGAACGACACGCGCACCGTTTACAACGTGGCCTACCGCGACGGGCGCAGCGGCGCCATCATGTACAAGCGCTTTGCGGTAACGAGCACCATTCGCGACAAGGAGTACGACCTCACCAAGGGCGAGGAAGGCTCGGAGGTGCTCTGGTTTTCGGTGAACCGCAACGGCGAGGCCGAGAAGCTGCGCGTGTACCTCAAGCCGCGCCCGCGCCTCAAGCACTTGGTGGTGGACTTGGACTTTGGCCAAATCGACGTCAAGGGGCGGCAGTCGCAGGGCAACATTTTTACGCGCTTCGCCATCCACAAAATTCAGCTCAAGGAGAAGGGCGTGGCCACGCTGGGCGGGCAGAAGACATGGTTCGACCCCGCCTCCAAGCGCCTCAACACCGAGGAGCGCGGCAGCTGGCTCGGCGAATTTTTTGAGGGCGACAGCCTCCTCGCCATGACCAAATCAGGCCTGTTCTACACCACCACCTTCGACCTCGTGAACCACTACGACGAGGACTTGGGCTACATCAAAAAGTTCGACCCCCAGCAGGTGTTCAGCGCCGTGTACTTCGACGCCGAGCAGAAGCTCTACTACATTAAGCGCTTCACGCTGGAGACCTCCATCAACCCGCAGAGCTTTGTGGACGAGGACAACCGCGACTCGTACCTCGTGGCGCTCAACGCCGACGAGCGCCCCCGCCTGCTGATAACCTTCGGCGGCAGGCACGCCAAGCGCCCCACGGAGTGCGTGGACGTGGAGGCCTTCATCGGCGTGAAGAGCTTCCGCGCCAAGGGCAAGCGCATCACCACCTTCGAGGTGAAGCAGGTGCGCTTTGTGCAGCCCCTGCCAAGGCCGGCAGAGCCGGAGCCGGAGGCCGAAGCCCCCGCAGCCTTTGAGGGCGACATGGAAATAAGCCCCGTGGCCGGCAGCCGCGCGGTGCAGAAAAATTTGTTCTAACCCCAATTTAACCGCTAACCCTATGCTCCTCATTACCCCCGACATGAAGCTGGCCGACGTTGTGAACGTGAACTACCTGCTCATTCCGGTCATCAACCGCTTCGACATCCCGCTCGGCTTTGGCGACAAGAGCGTGGAGCAGGTATGCTGCGAGCGCGGCGTCAACGTGGAGTTTTTCACCACCATCATCAACGTGTTCAACCACGAGAGCTACTTCCCGCAGGAGCGCATGTTGAGCTTCGACGCGCTGGAGTTGGTGCGCTACCTGAGGCGCACCCACGAGTACTACCGCAACACCCTGCTGCCACAGCTGGAGCGCCACTTCGACCGCCTCATGGCCAGCGTGAGCGGCGACAGCAAGGAGACGCTGCTCATAAAAAAGTTCTTTGCCGACTACAAGAACGAGCTGCTGGCGCACCTCCGCCGCGAGGACACGATAACGTTCCCCTACGTGGAGGCCATCTACCGCCGCCAGCGCACCGAGGAGGTTGCCGCCAGCTACTCCATGAAAAAGTTCGAGGCCGAGCATAGCAACTTGGACGAAAAGCTCTACGACCTCAAGAGCATCCTCATCAAGTACGCGCAGAGCGAGTACGACGGCTACCTCCGCAACACGGTCATCTTCGACCTCTTTCGGCTCGAAAAAGATTTGAAAGACCACAACCGCATTGAGGACGACATCTTGACCCCCATCGTGGAAAAAATGGAGCGGGCGCATGTTTAAAAACCAGCACATAGCCATCGTAACCGGCAACGGCCTGCTGGCGCTGGGGCTTGAAACCTTGCTGGGCGAGTACGCCAGCCCCGCCTCCACGCTGCACTTTGCCACCGCGCAGGCGCTGCGCGAGTCGCCCCTGCACTTCGCCCTGGCCTTCATCGACGGCGACATCTACGCCGCCCACGCCCACAGCATCGGCGTGAAAAACAAAATCCTGCTGCTGCCCGCCGCGCCGGAGGAAGGCGCGGAGAGCCTGCTGCCCTCGCTCTACCTGCGCTGCGGGCAGCAGCAGCTGGCCGCCCAGCTCGAGCTGCTGCTGCCCGCCTTCGGCAAGTAC
>JAITMY010000033.1 GCA_031290755.1 Prevotellaceae bacterium | reverse complement strand
AGGAAATCACGGAGGAAAACGACATCACCACCATTGTCAACACGCACGACATGAACTCGGTGATGGAAATCGGCGACAAGGTTATTTTTCTGCACAACGGCACGAAGTGGTGGGAGGGCAGCAAGCACGACATTCTGCACACCCAGAACGAGGAGCTGAACGAGTTCGTGTTTGCCAACAGCTTGGCCAAAAAGGCGCGGGAGATGATGGCGTGAGCGCGGCTACGGCTGCCCCATTTCCATTGCCAGCGTCGCCGTGCGCACCACCTGCTCGTAGCCGTAGCCGCGCGAAACGCCAAAGCGGATAAGCTTTGCCCGCAGCTCCTGCGGCGACGTGGCCCTGATGGTTTTGGCCTTCCTTTGCAGGTCGGCCAGCAGGTTCTGCGCCGCCTGCTCGCCGTCGAGCTGCGCCAAGGCCTCGGCCACCACCGCCGCCGGAAGGCGCTTGGCCTGTAGCGCTGCCCTGATTTTCAGCGCACCCCAGCGCGACAGCCGCGACTTTTCGCGCACAAAGGCGGCGGCGTAGCGTGCCTCGTCCACGAACTTGGCGGCGAGCAGCAGCTGCTCCACCTTGGCGGCATCCTCCTTGCCCACGCCCCAGAGCGACAGCTTGCGGCGCACGTCCGAGAGGCACTTCTCCTGCCGCACGCAGAGGCGCTGCAAGCGCTCCAGCGACCTTTGGGCATCCAGCGGTTCTTTTGCGTAGCTCATCGCGCAGCCCTCACCATTCGTGGTTTCCCGTTAATATCGCTGCGCAGCTCGACGGTGGCGAAGCCGCGCTGCGCGAGCAGCGCGGCGGTGGCCGCGCCAAAGCGCTCATTGACCTCGACAAAAAGCTCCCCGTCGCCGGTCAGCGCCCGCTGCGCAAGGCCGGCAAGGGCACGGTAGAAGAGCAGCGGGTCGCTGTCGGGCACGAACAGGGCTACGGGGGGTTCGTAGCGCAGCACGTTGTCGCGCAGCTGCCGCTTTTCGCTTTCGCAAACGTAGGGCGGGTTGCTGACTATGAGCCGGACCCCCCCCACCGGCGCCACGTCGCCCGCGGCCAGCATGTCCACCTGAGCGAAGTGCACCTGCACGCCGTTCAGCTCGGCGTTGCGGCGGGCTACGGCCAGCGCCGCCGCCGACACGTCCCATGCGTGCACCTCGGCCTGCGGCAGCTGCTTGGCCAGCGCCACGGCAATGCAGCCGGTGCCGGTGCCCACGTCCAGCGCCCGAAGCGCCGCGCCTGCCGGCAGCGCCGCGCACCGCTTAACCGCCCAGTCCACCAGCTCCTCCGTTTCCGGTCGCGGGATGAGCGTGTGCTCGTTCACCAGCATCGGCAGGCCGCAAAACTCCGCCCTGCCCAGCACGTACTGCACAGGCCGCATGGCCAGCAGCTGCGCCACGGCGTCCTCCACCTGCGCCGCACGCTCCGCGTCCACCGGCTGCTCCAGCGACACGTAGAGCGTGGCAGGCCGCATGTTCAGCAGGCTTTCGAGCAGCAGATGCGCCAGCGCCCGCGCCTCCTGCGAGGGGTAGCAGGGCGCAAGGCTATTCTTAACAAAATCAAGAAGCGATTTAACAGTATGTTCCGTGTTTTGCACTAACTTTGCCGACTAAATTTTGGTAAAAGTACAAAAAAATCGGATACCTTTTCCGCACGCCGTAAGAACGAATTTTCAGCCAACCGCTATGTCCCCCCACGAAAAATACATGCGCCGCTGCCTTGAGCTGGCCAAAAACGGCCTCGGGCGGGTAGCCCCCAACCCTATGGTGGGCGCGGTGCTGGTGCGCGAGGGCAGCATCGTGGCCGAGGGCTACCACCGCGCCCACGGCCTGCCCCACGCCGAGGTGGAGGCCATTGGCAGGGTAGGCGACAAGGGGCTGCCGGCGGGCTGCACGCTGTACGTGAGCTTGGAGCCGTGCTGCCACTTCGGGAAAACGCCGCCCTGCACCGACCTCATCATCGCCTCCAAAATCCCCCGCGTGGTGGTGGCCACCCCCGACACCTTCGGGCAGGTGAACGGCGCGGGCATCCTGCGCCTCCGCAGCGCCGGCGTGGACGTTACGGTGGGCGTGCTGGAGCGCGAGGCGCGGGAGCTCAACAGGCGGTTCTTCACCTTCCACGAAAAGGCACGCCCCTACGTTATCCTCAAGTGGGCGCAGTCTGCCGACGGCTTCATTGACGCCCGCCGCGCGGCAGGGGCGCCGCCCGCGGCCATCAGCGGCGAGCAGGCTCACCGCCTGAGCCACAAGTGGCGCACCGAAGAGCAGGCCATCATGGTGGGCACCCGCACCGCCACGCTGGACAACCCGGCGCTCACCGCCCGCCGCTGGCACGGCAGCAACCCCCTCCGCGTGGTGGTGGACAGGCACGGTGCGCTGCCCCGCTCGCTCCGCCTCTTCAACGGCGAGGCCCCCACGGTGGCGCTCACCGGCGGCGACCCCCGCGGGTGGATGCAGGCGCTGCGCGAGCGGGGCGTGCAGTCGCTCATCGTGGAGGGCGGCGCCGCGCTGCTCCAAGCCTTCATTGACGCCGCGCTGTGGGACGAGGCACGGATTTTTACCGCCCCCAAAAGCTTGGGGCAGGGCGTGCCCGCGCCGCGCCTCGCAGGCGCCGTGCAGCACAGCATTTTGGTGGGAGAAGACAGCTTGCAGATTGTCAGCAATGAAAAAAAATTTTAGCTCCGGTAGCTATTGTTCTTATTTTTCTTATCTTTGTGCCTTTTCTACTGTAAGGTACAAGTTTGAGCATGAAAGCTATATTTATCATACTATTCGCGCTGGGGATTGGGTTCAGCGTGGGCGCCCGCGAGCTTGTGGTGTCGCCCGGCGTGGATGCGCTGGGCAAGGCCATTAGCGCGGCGCGGGCCGGCGACGTTATCTTCGTGAAAAACGGCACCTACAAAAAGTCTGCCGCATCGCTGGAGGTGAAGCAGCGCAACATCACCATCATCGGCGAAAGCCGCGAGGGCGTGGTGGTTACGGGCAACAACTACAGCGGCAAAAGTCAGGGCGTGAGCACCGCCGACACCTACACCATGCTGGTGGAGGGCAACAACTTTTACGCCGAGAACATCACGGTGGAAAACACCGCTACGCAGGCGCAGGCCGTGGCGCTGCTCAGCTCCGGCGACTCGATGGTGCTCAGCAGCTGCTGCCTGCGGGGCTACCAAGATACGCACTACGCGCAAACGCGCCGCCAGTACTTCGTGGGCTGCGAGGCGCGGGGCGACGTTGATTTTATCCTTGGCGATGCCGCCGTCATGTACGACCACAGCGTGATTGTTTCGCGCAGCCGCAAGGGAGGGTACATCACCGCCCCCAGCGATGCGAAAATCCTCACCGGCGCGCTCCGGCACGGCATCGTGATAAAGAACAGCGAGCTGCGGGCAGAGGACGGGCTGGCCGACAACACGTGCACGCTCGGCAGGCCGTGGGGGGATCACAACACCTCTGCCGTGTACATCGGCTGCAAAATGGGCAGCCACATCAAGCCGGAGGGCTGGACATCGTGGAACGACGCCAACACCTTCATGGCGGAATACGGCTCAACGACCTTGGGCGGCGATGCGGCGGACGTTTCCCAGCGCGTGGCGTGGAGCAGGCAGCTCGTGGCCGACGACACGGCGAGCTACGCCATCGAGCAGTTTTTCAAGGGCTGGGACCCGCGCACCAAGGCGCAGTCCGCGCTGCTGCCCGCCCCCGCAGCGGTGTACGTTAGCGGCGACACGCTGCGCTGGGGCGCGGTGGACGAGGCACGCTGCTACCTCGTTTTTCGCAACGACTCGCTACAGGGCTGCACGGCGAGGCCTGCGTACTACATCGGCGGGAAGCCGGACGAGCGCTACAGCGTCAAAACGGCCAACCGCTACGGGCGGCTGGGGGCGGCCTCGTCGGGCACAACAACGGCGGTTGAGGGCAGCAGGCCGGCGCCGGACTACAAGGCCTACGCCGCCGGCAGGGTGCTGCACCTGCCCGAAAACGAAGCGGCGGAGGTGTACAGCCTGCTTGGCGTAAAGGTGCTGTCGAGCGCAAAGAGTCGGCAGGTGCCGCTGGCGGGGCTGGCCACGGGCATATACTTAGTGCGCATTTTACTGGATGGAAGAGGTAGCTACATAACACAAAAAATCATTATAAACTAACAAGACTATGACAAACAAACTTTCTGCTTTCTGCTTTACGCTCCTTCTCTGCGCAAGTGCCTTTGCGCAAAAGCCGAGCGAATTAGGGTTCCGTGAAGAGGTGTCGCTGGACAGCGGCGGGTGGGTTACGGCGTACAGCGACGTGAGCACGCTACACGGCGGCTTCGAGCTGCCCACCTACGTTGTTACGCCCGACTGGGTGCCGGTGAGCATCCCCCACAACTGGGAGGACTACCAAGGCTACCGGCGCATGAAGCACGGCAACCTGCACGGCTCCGCATGGTACCGGAGGAGCTTCACCGTAGGCGCCCACGAAAAGAACCGGCGCTACTTCCTCTACTTCGAGGGGGTAGGCTCCTACGCCACCGTTTGGCTCAACGGCAAGGAGGTAGGCCAGCACGCCGGTGGGCGAACAACCTTCACCATTGACGTTACCGATGCGCTTACGTACGGCAGCATCGCCACCAACCTGCTCGCCGTGCGGGCCGACCACCCCGCCGAAGTCAGCGACCTGCCCTGGGTGTGCGGCGGCTGCTCCAGCGAGTGGGGCTTCTCGGAAGGCTCCCAGCCCCTGGGCATCTTCAGGCCGGTGTCTCTGATAACCACCGGCGATGTCCGCGTAGAGCCGTTCGGCGTGCACGTGTGGAACGACGAGAAAATCACAGACAACGCCGTTACCCTATACGTCAACACCGAGGTGCGGAACTACAGCAGCAAGGCACGCAAGGTAACAGTTACCACCCGCCTGCTGAACGCCGACAACATGGGCGTGGGCCGGCGGGAGTCCACGGTGGATATAGCAGGAGAGTCCAGCTACATCTTTCAGCATGTCATCATGCACAGCACCAGCCAGCCCCTGAACCTCTGGTCGCCCGAGTCGCCCTACCTATACAAGGTGGCCACCGAAATAGGCGACGGCAAGAAGATATTCGACCGCACCAACGGCAGCTTCGGCATCCGCAAGGTGAGCTGGCCCGTGGGGCGCAATGACGGCAGCGGCCAGCTGCTCATCAACGGCAAGCCCTTCCTCCTCAACGGCACGTGCGAGTACGAGCACAACATGGGCAACAGCCACGCCTTTACCCAAGCGCAAATTGACGCCCGCGTGGCGCAGATACGCGCCGCAGGCTTCAACGCCTTCAGAGACGCCCACCAGCCGCACAACCTCCGCTACTCTCAGCACTGGGACAGGCTGGGGATGCCGTGGTGGACACAGTTCTCGGCCCACGTGTGGTTCGACACGCCAGACTTCCGCCAGAACTTCAAGACCCTCCTCGCCGAGTGGGTGAAGGAGCGCCGCAACAGCCCCTCGCTCGTGATGTGGGGGCTGCAAAACGAAAGCTCCCTGCCGGAGGACTTCGCGAAGGAGTGCGTAGCCATCATCCGCGAGCTCGACCCCACCGCCTCCAAGCAGCGACCCGTAACCACCTGCAACGGCGGCAAGGGCGCCGACTGGAACGTGGTGCAGAACTGGTCGGGCACCTACGGCGGCGACCCCGCCACCTACGCCGACGACCTGGCCCAGCAGCACCTCAACGGCGAGTACGGCGCGTGGCGCAGCATCGACCTGCACACCGAGGGCGGATACACCCCCGAAGCCTCGCTCAGCGAAGACCGCATGACCGCCCTGCTGGAGATGAAGATGCGCCTCGCAGAGCAGGCCAAGGGCAAGACCGCCGGACACTTCCACTGGCTCTTCAACTCCCACGAGAACCCCGGCAGAACCCAAAACGGCGAGGGGCTGCGCGAAATAGACCGCCTGGGGCCGGTGAACTACAAAGGCCTCATCACCGCCTGGGGCGAGCCGGTGGACGCCTTCTACATGTACCGCGCCTACAACATCCCCAAAGCCCAAGAGCCAATGGTCTATATCCCCATGCACACCTGGCCCGACAGGTGGATTACCACAGGCGTGAAGAACAACGTGGTGATATACTCCAACTGCGACAAGGTGCAGCTCTGGTGCGACACCGTCATGCTGGGCGAGCAGCAGCGCCGCGGAAGCGCCCACTTCACCTTCAACAACGTCAAAGTAACCAGCAACCTCCTCCACGCCTACGGCTGGATAGACGGCAGCAGAGACGTGGCAGCCTCCGACTTCGTGCAGCTGCACCACCTCCCAAAGTCCAAGTACGCCGCCAAGATAGTAGAGGCCACCGAGCCGCAGAACCTCACCGAGCCGCGCGAAGGCTACAGCTACCTCTACCGCGTCAACTGCGGCGGGCCAGACTACACCGACATCAACGGCAACCTGTGGCAGGCCGACGCCGCCTGCAAGGTGGACACCGACGCCTGGGGCTTCGGCAGCACCTGGGGGTCGCGCTCGTGGACCAACGGCTACGCCGGCCTGCCACCCTTCTACGGAAGCCAGCGCCGCACCAACGACCTCATAGGCGGAACCCTCGACGGAACCCTCTTCCAAACCTTCCGCTACGGGCGCCACAAGCTCGCCTACGAGTTCCCCCTGCCCAACGGCAGCTACACGGTAGAGCTCCTCTTCGTCGAGCCGTGGTTTGGCCGAGGCAACCTCAACGCCGCCGGGTGGCGCGTGTTCGACGTGGCCGTGAACGGCGCCACCGCCATCAAAGACTTAGACATCTGGCGCGAGGCAGGCGGCAGCTTCGCCTACAAGCGCGAGGTGCCCGCCACCGTTACCAACGGCACCCTCACCCTGTCCTTCCCCAAGGTTACCGCCGGGCAGGCCGTCATCGCCGGCATCGCCGTAGGCACCCAGAGCGGGCAGCGCAGCATCAGCTCCGTAGAGCCTTCGCCCGCCGCGCCCCCCCTCATCACCAACCTCGTGGTGGAGTACTACCCCAAGTCCCACCTCTGGGCCATAGCCCCGTGGATGGACACGGGCGACAAGCAGTACGCCGACGACCGGCAGGAGGCCGCCTTCAGCACGCTGCCCCCAGCCCTCTACGGCGCCACGTGGCTCTGCGTCCCCAAAACCACCGGCGAGGCCAGGCTAAGCGCCACCTTCTCCCTCTCCGCCGACGCCAACGTATACATCGGCATCGCCGAGCGCTACGGCGAAAAGCCCGCGTGGATGAAGGAGTACCTGCCCACGCAGACCTACGCCGCCAACGCCGCCAGAGACACCTTCACCGTTTACTCCCGCCACTTCACCAAGGGCGAAATGGCCATGCTCGGCCCCAACGTCAGCGGGCAGGCGCCCATGTACATAGTGGCCGCCGCCTACGGCGGCTCCCTCGAGCCTGCCGCCGACCTGCGGCCCGCCACCCGCGTAGAGATAGCCTACACCCGCTACTACGGCGAGGGCATCCAGTACCTACAGGAGGGCGAGCGCACCTTCGTCCACTTCGCCAACCCCACCGAAGAGTTCGTAGAGTTCCCCTTCGCCGTGGGCGTGGCCGACACCTACGCCGTGCACATCCGCTATAGGAACCAGACCGGCAGCGCCATCCCCATGCTCGTGCAGGTAGAAGACGCCGCCGGCGCCCAGCTGCACACCGCCACGCTGAAGTTTGAGCCTACCACCGACGGCAAGTTCAAGACCCTAAGCACCACCACCGGCACGCAGATCAACGCCGGCAGCTACACCCTGCGCCTCAGCGCCGCCGGCGTGCAGGGGCTGGAGGTGCACTACGTGGAGCTACAGTAGCCGCCCCGCCGCCGCCGCGCGAAAAGCCTCCTCTCCCGCCAAGGGAGAGGAGGCTTTTGCTGCCTGCTGCCGCCGCCGCCGCAGGGGGCTACGCTGCCGTCGCTGCGAGCAGAGCGAAGCCGCCCAGCGCCGCCCCCCTGACACGCCCGCGTCAGCCCCCCTGACACGCCCGTATCAGCCCCCCTGACGCGCCCGTATCAGCCCCCCTGACGCGGGCGGCTACGGGCGGCTGACGGTGAGCACCCTGTCGAACGTAAGGCTGCGTGGCTCTTTGAGCGGCACGCTGCTGCCGGCAAACTGCGTGCTTACCTTCAGCCGGTACGCGCCCGCCGCCAGCGCGGGGGCTACCACGAGCAGCTCGGCGGGGTTGTTCGTTACGATGTCCGAGGCCTCTACCTTGGTGCTGGCGCCGGTGCCCTCGGCCACGAAGTACACGCCGTTGGCGGGGTTGTCGCCCACCACCTTGAGCTTGTGCCCGCTGATTTTAAGGTTGCGGCTGGGCGTGATGGCGTCGTTCACGCTGCCCGTCTTCACGTCCACCACCTGGGCGATGTGCAGGCCGGTTTCGGCCACGCCGAGAATGTCCACGCTCACCAGCTCCAGCTCCCTGCGCAGCTCTGCGCCCTGCTGGATCTCGAACAGCACGCGCTGCTTGGCGGGGTCGAAGCGCTCGTCGGGGCCGTGGAACACGCCCCTGATGTGGGGCGCGGCGATGAACCAGCCGGTGTTCACGCCGAAGCCGTCGCACAGCCGGTAGCCCATCTCCTTTAGGAAGAGGCTCACGGCGTGCTCCATGGCCGAGGCCGATACGTCGGCGCCGCCGCGCGTAGCTGCGCTTTCGCAGATGTCCTTCACGCCCAGCGAGCGCTCGGAGCAGACCCTTGCCACGTAGTCGTTGGGGTCAGCAGTTAGCGCGTTCTCGTAGAGGTGCGCCTTAATCGTGTGTAGTGTTGCCATAGCGTTTTTTGTTTAGTAGTTATTAGTTGCTCAACGGGGGCAAAGGTAGGCAAAGGTTTTGAGACTACCAAACTCTTTGCCTTGGGCAAGGCTGCCCCCCGCCGCCGCCCTCGCGAACGCTGCTTAGTGGGCGTCGAGCCACGTGCTGCCCACGCCGGCCTCGGCCACGAGGGGGACGCGGAGGCGGTAGGCGCCCTCCATTTCGCGCACCACGAGCTGCCGCACGGCCTCTACTTCGGGCTTGTAAACGTCGAGCACCAGCTCGTCGTGCACCTGTAGGATCATGCGCGAGCGGAGGCCCTCGGCCTGTAGGCGGGCGTGCACCCGCGCCATGGCGAGCTTGATGATGTCCGCCGCCGAGCCCTGGATGGGGGCGTTGATGGCGTAGCGCTCGGCGAAGCCGCGCACCACGGCGTTGCCCGAGGCGATGTCGGGCAGGGCGCGGCGGCGCCCGCAGAGGGTCTCCACGTAGCCCTGCTCGCGGGCGGCGCTCACCGCCGTGGCCATGTAGCGCTGCACCTGCGGGTAGGCGGCAAAGTAGCCCTCGATGAGCGCCCGCGCCTCGGCGCGGGGTATGCCAAGGCGCTGCGACAGCCCGAAGGCCGAAATGCCGTAGATGATGCCGAAGTTGGCGGTCTTGGCGTGGCGCCGCTGGTCCTTGCTCACCTCGGCGAGGGGCACGTGGAAGATCTTGGCGGCGGTGCTCGCGTGGATGTCCTCGCCGTGCAGGAAGGCCTCTATCAGGTTGGGGTCGGCGCTGAGGTGCGCCATGAGCCGCAGCTCCACCTGCGAGTAGTCGGCGGACAGCAGCAGGTGCTCGCCGTCGGAGGGGATGAAGGCGCGGCGGATTTCGCGCCCGCGCTCGTCGCGGATGGGGATGTTCTGTAGGTTGGGGTTGCTGCTGCTGAGCCTGCCGGTGGAGGTGCCCGTCTGGTTGAACGACGTGTGCAGGTGCCCCGTGCGGCGGTGCACCAGCGAGGGCAGGGTTTCGACGTAGGACGAGAGGAGCTTCTTCACGCCGCGCAGCTCGAGGATCTTGGCCACGATGGGGTGCCGGTCTTGCAGGGCGGTCAGGGTGTCCTCGCTGGTGGAGTACTGCTTGGTTTTGCCGGTGGTGCGCACCTTGTCGGCTATCTTGAGCTTGTCGAACAGCACCTCGCCGAGCTGCTTCGGCGAGAATACGTTGAGGGACGGCTCGCCGGCCATGCGGCGCACCTCGTCCTCCAGCTGGTGCAGGTCGGCGGCCAGCTCTCGGCCGTAGTCGTGCAGGCCGACGGCGTCGATGCGCACGCCCTCCCGCTCCATGTCGCCCAGCACGTACACCAGCGGCGCCTCCACCTCCTCGTAGAGGCGCCGCAGGCCCTGCGCGTCGAGCATGTCGAACAGCACGCGGCGCAGCTGTAGGGTAACGTCGGCATCCTCGGCGGCGTACTCGGTCAGCTCCGCCAGCGGCGCCTGCGACATGCGCCCCTGCCCGCCCTTCTTGCTGCCGATGAGCTGCTCGATGGGGATGGGGCGGTAGCCCAGGTACACCTCGGCGAGGTAGTCCATGCCGTGGCGCATGTCGGGCTCGAGGAGGTAGTGCGCCAGCATGGTGTCGAGCAGGCTTCCGCGCAGGGCAATGCCGAGGCGCTTCAGCGCGAGGTAGTCGAACTTGATGTTCTGCCCCACCTTGGCGATGTCGGGGCGCTCGAGGGGGGCGCGCAGCAGCGCCACCCGCTCGGCGAAGCCCTCCTCGCGGGGGGACAGGGGCACGAACCACGCCTCGTGGGGCGCCACGGCGAAGGACAGCCCCACCACCTCGGCGTCTACGGGGTCGAGGCCGTCGGTTTCGCTGTCGAAGCAGAACTCGCGCTGCTGTAGGAGCAGGTCGCGCAGCGCCCTCACCTCGTCCACGCGCTGCGCGAGGTGGTAGCGGTGGGGCACGGTGGCGGCGGTGCCCAGCGGGGGGCGGGGGGCGAGGGGGGGCGCGTCGGCTGCCGGCGCAGGGGCGGGGGCTGCGGGGGGCAGGGCGCTGAACAGGTCGCCCTGCACGGCGGCGGCGGGGCG
>JAITMY010000149.1 GCA_031290755.1 Prevotellaceae bacterium | reverse complement strand
AGGGGGTTCTTCTTGGCGTAGAGGCCGGCCAAGGTGTAGAGCAGCGTCAGCCATACCACGTGGCCGGCAATGACCAGCACGATGACGGTGAGGAACACCGGCAGCTGCTTGGCAATGACCCCCTCGTAGGCCAGCGTGCTGAACGTGCAGGCAATAAAGAAGGGGAGCAGGGGGATGATTATCCGGTTTACAATGAGCAGCACTATCCCCTGAAACTCATCCAGCGCGGCAATCACGCTTTTGGCGTGCCGCCACGTGGCCGCCACGCCCACCATTACGGAGAACACGAGGGCGCTCATCACCGACATGATAGGGGGTATCTTGAGGTCGAATATCACCTGCGGCAGGGGTCGCTGCCCGCCTACGTCGCTCACAATGTGCAGGTGCGGCAGGATGGCGTAGCCCGACGCCGCGGCAAAGAACGCCGCGCCCACGCTGGAGGCGTAGGCCAGCAGCAGGGCAACGCCCAGCATCCGCGAGGCGTTGCTCCCCAGCTTGGTGATGGAGGGGGCAATGAACCCAATGATGATAAGGGGCACGGTGAACATAATCACGGCGCTGAGCAGCTGCTGCAAGGTGACCACCACCTGCATCACGGCGGCGTTTGCGGCAGCGCCTATGCCCATGCCAAGGCACAGGGCGAACAGTAAGCGGGCGGGGAGGCTTAGGAGAATCTTTTTCATTTAATGAATTATGAATAATGAATAATGGCCAAAAATACAACTTTTATAAATACGATGCAAACTTTCCCCCAGTCGCCGCTTCGCGGCTTCACTGGGGGTTACTCACATTCGACCCTATCGGGTCGGGGGGCGGTTTAGAACCCCAGCTCCACCCCCACCAGCACCGCCCGCGAGCGCGGGTAGGCGCCCAAGTCGGTGCCCGCGCTCACCTCGGGGTCGTAGCCGAGGTAGGAGGTGAGGGTGAAAAGATTTTGCGCGGAGGCGAATACTTTTACCTTCGGCGCCGCGTGGCCAAGCCTGAAGTGCAGCGGCAGCGTGTAGCCCAGCGTGATGTTCTTCAGGCGCAGGTACGAGGCATCCTCTACGTAGCGGCTATCAAGGTACGAGTTGTTGGTGGCGTAGGTGCGGCTCACGTTGGGCACGCGGTTAGAGGGGTTGGTGGGCGTCCAGCGGTCGTTGAGCAGGGCGGAGGCGTTGTAGCTGCTGCGGGGCAGCTCCAAGAAGCGGTTCAGGTGGTTGTAGAGCTTGTTGCCGTAGCTGCCCTGCACGGATACAAAGAGGTCGAAGCTGCGGTAGCTCAGCGTGGCCGAAAGGCCGTAGGTGAAGCTGGGCTGAATGCTGCCCAGCACCACGCGGTCTTTGTCGTCAATCACGCCGTCGGGGTAGGCGTCCACAAACTTGGGGTCGCCGGGCTGCGAGGCGCTGCCCACCCAGCTCAGCACGGGCAGCTGCGACAGGTCATCGCCCGTTTGCACCACGCCGTCGAATATCAGGCCGTAGAACGAGCCGAGCGACTCGCCCACGCGCAGTATTTCGGCCTGAATGCCCTTGCTGCCGATGAGCAGCTCGCGGGTTTCGCCCATGTCGTCGATGGTGTTGAGGTTGCGGGCAAAGTTGGCTGAGAGCGTGCACGAAAAGTCGCTGCCGCTGGCCAGCAGCGCGGTGGCCGACAGCTCGAAGCCGCGGTTGCTCACGTGCCCCACGTTTTTCAGCTGCGAGGTAAGCCCGGAGCCAATGCCCGACGGGGCTTCGAGCAGCAAGTCGTAGGTTTTTTTGTAGTACACATCGGCCACAATGTTGAGGCGCTTGCCCATGAACTCCATGTCGGCGCCGGCGTTGTACTGCGTGGTGCTTTCCCACTTGAGCGCGGCGTTGCCCGCGTTGCTTTTGCGGTAGGCCGTGCCGCCGTTGTAGATGGCGGCGGCGTAGCTTAGCGCGTAGTCGTAGTCGTCAATTTCTTGGTTGTCCACCGTGCCTGCGGTGAGGCGCAGCTTGAGCGTGGAGGGGATGAACGGGCTACCTTTTGATGATGGGTAAAAGGCTTCTTCGTTCACGTTCCACGACAGGCCTGCCGAGGGGAAAACGCCCCAGCGGTGCTGCGCGGCAAAGCGCGACGAGCGGTCGCCGCGCAGGGTGGCGGTGAGGTTGTATCGCCCCAGCAGCGAGTAGTTGAGCCGCCCCAGCGCCGAGTGCAGGTTCGACTCCGAGCTGCCCGACACGGGAGGGTAGGGCGTGGCGCCGTCGGCAAGGTTGTTGAACGTGAGCGTTTCGTTGGTGAAGTGCGAGGTGGTGCTGGTTACGTAGTGCGCTGCCGTGTGCTGGTAGGTGTAGCCCGCCAGCACGTCGAGCGAGTGCGCCTCGCTGAAGCGGCGGGCGTAGCTCAGCGTGTATTCCATTTGCCACGTTTCGTTTTGCCGGTTGCCAATGCCGCCCATGCCTGAGGTGATAAGCCCCAGCGCGGTTTTGGAGGGGGCAAAGAAGTTTTGGGTAACGTGGCTGATGTTGGCGCCCACGTTTGCCTTGGCCACGAGCTCGGGCAGGATGCGGAAGTGCACGTAGGCGTTGCCCAGCAGCGAGGTGCCGATGCTTTGCCCCACGCTGGTGTTGAGGTCGGCCACGGGGTTGGCGGTGATGTCGCCAAGGCTCAGGTCGCTGTACTCGTAGGGGTTGTGGTAGTTATACGAGCCGTCGGCGTTGTATATGGGCACCACCGGCGGCACGTAGAGGGCGTAGGTGAGCGAGTTGGCAATGCCGTGCGCGTAGGGCGAGTCGTTCTTGAACTCCGAGTTCTCGAAGGTGGTGAGGCTGTTCTGCGTGGACTTTCCGGCGGTGGCCACAAGCCCCACGGTGAGCCGCTTCAGCAGGTCGTTTTCGAGGTTCACCCGGGCGCTGAAGCGCTCAAAGCTGGAGTTCACCATAATGCCATCCTGCCCGGTGTAGCTCCCCGAAATGAGGTAGCGCGAGCTGTCGCTGCCGCCGCTCACCGACAGCTCGTGGGTTTGCGAGCTGCCGGTGCGGAACACCTCGCTCTGCCAGTCTGCGCCCGCGCCCGCCGCGCCTATCTCCTCTGCCGAAAATCCGTGAAAGCCCAGCTCGTTTTGGAAGCCCATCCACTCGGTGGCGTTCATGAGCGGCAGCTTGCGGCTCAGCTGCTCCCAGCCGGTGCTGAAGCGGTAGCTCACGGCGCTACCGTCTCTGCGCCCCTTTTTTGTGGTAACAATGATTACGCCGTTGGCGCCGCGCGAGCCGTAGATGGCCGTTGCCGACACGTCCTTGAGCACCTCCACCGAGGCAATGTCTGCCGGGTTGAGGGCAGACAGGGGGCTGAGCGTGCTTTCGATGCCAGCTATCCCTGCGCTGCTGGCGCCGCTGCTGCCGTAGAAGAGGAAGCCGTCTATCACGTAGAGCGGGTCGTTGCTTGCGTTCACCGAGTTGCCGCCGCGGATGCGCACCGAGGCGCCCGCGCCCGGCTGCCCCGAGGCCTGCGTAACGCTCATGCCCGCCACGGCGCCGCCCAGCAGCTGGTCAACCGACATGGTGGGCTGCTTGAGCGTGGCCTGCGAAATGGAGGCGATGGCGCCGGTGAGCTCCTTGCGCCGCTGCGTGCCGTAGCCCACCACCACCACATCGTTGAGCGTGGTGCTCTCCTCCTGTAGCGCCACCTGCACGGGCGCGGAGGCGTCGCGCACCACCACCTCCCGCTCCTTGTAGCCCAAAAAGTTCACCGCCAGCGTGAGCGGCAGCGTCGCGCTGGTGCGCAGCTCAAAGCGCCCGTCGGCGTTGGCCGCCGCGCCCTCGTGCGTGCCCTTCACCAACACCGTGGCGCCCGGCAGCGGAGCGCCGCTTTCGTCCACCACCGTGCCGCTCAGGTTTAGCGCCGCCGCCTGTAGGTGCAGGGCAAGTAGGGCGAACAGGGCTACTCTTTTCTTTGTAAAAAACATATCCAATTTTCAGCTTGTTGTAAATAGTTGTTAGGCTATGTGCGTAGCTAAACAGCCCTCCCCGAATGGCAGGGCTGTTTAGTTCTTAATTCCCGCTTTCTCCCCCAGTCGCCGCTTCGCAGCTTCACTGGGGGTTACGCACATTCGACCCTATCGGGTCGGGGGGCGGCAGAACCCGAAGGGTTCAATGTGAGTAGCCCCCAATGAAGCGTAGCGATTGGGGGATAGTTATCTTACTTACCCTCCACCGTGCGCACGGCGCGGACTTGGTAGGCTGTTTGCTGGTTCATGTCCGTGGTCTTTTTAATCAGCGTGGACTGCTTGAAGACGTACTGCCGGGTGTAGCCCGCGTTGGGGTAGCCGCCGTCAATGGCCGAGGAGCTCCAGTAGGTGCCGTCCTCGTCCAGCCCGCTAATCTTGTCGCGTTGCAGGTAGATTTGCTCCAGCTCGTCAACGCTGGGCAGGTACCAGTCGCTGTATCCGCCTGCCGTTAGCTGGTCGGCGTACTTGGCGGCGTAGAGCTCCGTGTCGGCGGTTTTGGCGGCAAGGATGGCGTTGGTGTTTGCCTGCCCGGTGCCAATGGCGTCAGGCGTGGGGATAACCTTGCGGAGCTCGCTCCACACAAGGGGTTCGGGGCTGTCTGTGGGCGCAGCCACTAAGGCAAAAGATTTGTCGTCGGCAACGTAGAATACGGTGCCGCCCTCGGCTTGGTCGCCTACCTGCACGCTGACCTGCTTGTCTTTTGCGCCGCAGCCCAGCATGGTGGCTGCCATCAGAAGTAGCAATAGTGTGTGTTTCATGTTTTGGTGTGGTTAAATGTTTTTTAGTAAAGGACAACCGGCAGCTATGCGCTGCCAATTGTCCTTTCGCTGTTGTTTAGTAGCCGGGGTTTTGCGTAATGCCAAGCTCTTCCATACTTTCGCCTAATGGAATGGGGAAGCGGTAGTGCTTGCCCCTCACGTTGTCGTGCTTGGCGTGTAGGTGCTTGTACACCTTGGCAAAGAACGCGCTGCTCTCCTTTTCTGCGGCGGTGCCGGTGGTGAGGGCAGTTTCGTACTCGTCGGCGTAGTGCGTAAATCCGCTCACGGACTGCACGGTGCTGATGAGGGTTTTCCAGCGCACGAGGTCGAACCAGCGGCGCTGGTCATACACAAACTCGTGCTCCCACTCGGTGCGCAGCGCTGTGCGTAGCTCGTCGCCGGATAGCCCGGTGAGTTGGCTTACGCCAGCGCGTGAGCGAATTAGGTTCAGATAGTTCAGCGCCTCACCATCTTTTCCTCCCTGCTCCAGCAGGGCTTCGGCTTTGGTGAGCAGCACCTCGGCGTAGCGCAGCTCAATGCGGTCAACCTCGTTGGTGAGGAGGCAGATGTTCACGCTGTTTGCGTAGCTGCGGTCAATGCCCTTGCCAAATCGCGCCAGCGTAGTAGGCGGCTCGAACTTGTACTCCCTGTTGCTTTCCAGCGGGTTGTTCAGGCGGGTAGTGTACGAGAACTCGCGGCGCACGTCATTGGAGTCTGCCCAGCGGGGGGCGGTGTAGAGCTCCACGTCGGCAGGGCCGATGTGCGTTTCCTTCGTAATCTCAAAGGCGAAGGTGAAGGCGCAGTGCGCTTGGTGGTTGCCCTGCGCGTCGAACTCATCGCCGTCGTGGTGAATGGTGAAGATGTGCTCTTGCTGCGTGCTTTCGTAGGTTTTCCCGTAGAGGTGCGTGAAGTCGTTGTTGAGCGTGTAGCCCGCAACCTTGTCGGCGTACTCCACGGCCTTTGCGAGGCGGTCTTTGTCCCACGATTTGTCGGTAGGGTCGGT
>JAITMY010000138.1 GCA_031290755.1 Prevotellaceae bacterium | reverse complement strand
TTTTCGGCCTGTAGGTACTGGTAGCCGTAGTACGAGAAGCGGGGCGTCCACGCCTCGCCCTCCTCGTCGCCGCGCAGGGTGTACTCGAAGTAGTAGGGGCTGCCCGTGCGCTTTTGGTTGGCGAGGCTGTCGGCGGTGAGGCACTCGGCGGGGTAGAGCCGCACCACCTGCCCCTTTTTGCCCTTCACGCTGATGGTGGGCATCCCCGACAGGTTTTGCCCCATGTCGAGCACGAGGGTGTTTTCTTGTGGCCTCCACCAGCGGGCTACGCCGAATTGCTGCATGACCTCTACGCTCGGCGCCAGCTGTGGCCGCAGCCTGCCCTGCGGGCTTTCCTGCACCACGGCGCTGCGCCAGCCGCTGTCGTCGAAGGCGGGCGTGTCCCAGCCTGCCTGCTCAAGGTTCGCGTCGTAGTCCTCGCCGCCGTAGATGCTGTTGTACGTGATGGGGCTGGGGGCGTACCTCCACGTCCTGTCCGAGGACACGGTGGCCGTGCTGCCGTCGGCGTACTCCACGCGCAGCGCGAGGAACATCGTGGGCGGGCCGAAGCTCACCAGCAGCTTGCGGTAGCGGCTGCTCTCGGAGCAGTTGTAGAAGCCGTTGCCGAGCCACGCGCCCAGCGCGTTGCTGCCCTGCTGTAGCATGGCCGACACGTCGTAGGCGTTGTAGTACACGGTTTTGTCGTAGTCGCTCCACAGCGGCGCGAAAACGCTCTTGCCCACGCGCTGCCCGTTGAGGCGCAGCTCGTAGTGCCCGAGGCCCGAAGCGTAAAGCATGGCGCGGGCTACCGGCTTTTTCACGTCGAACTGCTTCCGCAGCAGGATGCTTCGCTTGGCCAGCGTATCGACCTTGGCGAACAGCGTGTCGTGGCCGTGCTGCTTGAACGGGGGGTTGTAGCCGCGGCCTTCGGGCAGCCGGCTGCCGGCCTTTTTGATGGCGCCAATCCAGCGCACGTTCACCTCGTTGATGAGCGGGGCGAGGTCGAAGGTGGCCGGCTCGCTCCACGCCGACGAGTCGCCGTCGGCGCCCCACGCCATCACCTTCCAGTGGCAGCGTGCGCCCGCTTGCAGGGCTGCGCCGCCGTAGGGCAGGCGCTGGCTTTGCGGCGAGGGCACCTTGCGGCTGTCCCACAGGTCGCCCACGTTGCCGTCGAGCTGCTCGCGGCTCGACGCCACGAGCAGGTGGTAGGCCGTTTGCCGGTCGCCCGCCTTGTCCGACCGCAGCTGCCACCCGAAGCGCAGCGCGTGAGGCTCCACGCAGAGGGGGTTTTCGAGCATCTCGCAGGCGCTTTTTTCCACCGCGATGGCGTAGGCCGCCTCGCACCGGCAGGTCGCCGCCGCGAGGCCACAGAGCAAAATCAGGTAACGTCGCTTCATAGGTTGCAGCAGTAACGGTTAGCGCCGACGGCAGTGCGCCTGTAGGCCTTTCAGCACTTTGGCGTCGCCGGCGAATATGGTGCCGTGCTTGTGCCCTTCGGGGATGGATACCTCGGAGCTGGCGTCGGCAAAGGTTTTGAAGTCGGTGGTCTTGACGGCGCCGTACCGTTTTTCGCGGTAGGCGTCGTAGTAGATGTAGTAGCTGTCGCCCAGCTTCAGCACCGAGGGGCCTTCGGTGAACGGCGGGGTGATGGTGTCCGAGGGGGCGCTGTAGGCCCCCAGCGGGCTGTCGGCAAAGGCCACGCGCATGTTGCGGTAGGGGCGGGTGTTGTCTTTGAGCACCAGCGCGTAGTCGCCCTTGCCGCGCTTCACGATGACGGCGTCTATCACGCTGAAGCCGGGGTCAAGGAACAGCTTTGCCTCCGCAAAGGTTTTGAAGTCCTTGGTGGTGGTGTAGTACATGCGGTGGTTGTTGCGCTCGTCCTCGATGCCGCGCTCGAAGCGCTGCGGGATGGTCGTAGCCCAGATGATGATGAAGCGGTCTTCGTCCTCGTCGTAGAACACCTCCGGCGCCCACACGTTGACGGCCTCCGGCTCGTGCGCCATGACCTCCACGTACTGCTGCTCGCTCCACGCGATGAGGTCTTTGGAGCTGGCGTGGCCGAAGCCTTTGTCGCCGCTCCAGCCGCTGGTCCACACGAGGTGGAACGTGCCGTCTTTGCCCCGCGCTATCGAGGGGTCGCGCATCACGCGGCTGCCCACCTGCGGGGCGAGGAAGGTGGTGTCCAGCGCCGTCCACCGCAGCCCGTCTTCGCTGTAGAGCAGGCGCAGCCCCGCCGTGGCCGGCTCGTTGAACGAGGTGAACAGGTACACCTTTTTGTGGTTGCTGCACGAGGCCGCCAGCAGCAGGGCGGCGAGGGCAAGGTAGCAGATTTTTTTCATGTGCGTAGGGGTTTGCTTAGGTTCGTTGTTGTAGGAAAAACGGGCGGCTACGTGGCATCCAGCACCAGCACCCAGTCGTTGCCCTCCTTCGCCTCGGGCGTGGGGGGGGCGAAGGAGGCGGTGCCCTCGTTGCCCACGGTGCCGGCCTCGGTGGCCTCGCCGCTGCGGGGGTTGTACCACGTGGCCTTCACGCGGCTGCCCTTTATTTTGCCCATGTTCACCTTCAGCTCGCGGCCGGTGTAGGTGTAGAGGAAGGCGTAGCGCTCGCCACGGGTGGCCTCGACGTGGTCGTAGCGGCTGCCTTGGTTGGCCACGAGCGAGGAGTCGGGCACGCGCTCAAGGAAGGGGCGCGAGAGCATCAGGTTTTTGAGGTGCTGCATCTGCGCGGCGCCCTCGGCGTCGAG
>JAITMY010000133.1 GCA_031290755.1 Prevotellaceae bacterium | reverse complement strand
ATGGAAAATCAAAATCTTGCCGAAATGAAGGCAAAAATCAAAAATGAGTTCGTTGAAATCAACGAGGACAAGTTCACAAAGGTGAAAACCGTAACGTGTAAAAAGGTTTTGCGATGGGATAACAATGCCAAACTGGACCGTAAGGCACGGAATGTTATTATTTCTGAATTTACGTACTCCTCTCTTGTCGGAGGTAGTTGGGGGCTGAATATGGCCATTGACTACAGATGCAAGACAGATGTCGATGCGGTGTTCTTTATGGTCGAATACCGAAGTAGCGATGCGAATTTTGTAAAAGGAGGATACCTTGGTATGGAAAATTTAAAACTATACCTTATTTTAGATGATGATAAAACCATTGAAATGCAAGATGTGTCTGGCATAAGTCGCGATGCAAGCACACAAAATGTTCCGGTTGTTGGATATGTGAACACCTATGTAGAATGCGCACAGCTGTCCTGTAACGTTGCTGATTTTATTCAAATTGCCAATGCGAAAAAGATAGAGTATTCTATTAGAATTGGCGGCGCAGAGCTTCATGGAACATTTCCGACAGATGCACAGTCTGTATTCAAGGGGCTTTATAATGGAGCCTTTGATGAAGAATTTGAAGTTGAAAATCTTTCTGGTTACATTGAAAAAAAAGGAAAGAAAAAGCGCGGGAAAAGAATAACATGGCTCATTATATTAGCGATATTAACACTACTGATTGGCTATTGTTCGTATCAAATGTCTCAAATTCCATAACCGCTATATTTTTGCCATGAGCAACACCGCATCCATCCCCAATAAAACAGTCCTTTTGATAAAATCGGACAAACTTATTCAATCGCTTCGCAAATTCAAACAGGAAAATCTGAAAGAATTTAGCGAAGCGGATAGGGTGCTGCTTATACAAAAAATAAAGAGAGACGGGTGCTCCGTTGTAACACAGTTGCTGGGATACGGCAACTGTGAAGAGCGCCCGTTTGAAATTTTATTGGCGTTGGTGTGGTACGTTGAGCTGACGGGAATAAAAGATGTAAATGCTTTGGATATTTTGAATGAATGGATGTTTGTAGATATAGCAACCAGACAGCAAGTTGTTCAGCCGGTTTTAGACACTTCGCATTTGCTGAAATATTTTGAATCGCTACACTATCTGCACGTGCTCGCCCTTGATGAGCAGCAACGTCAAAGTATTGTGCTGAGCCTGACCACGCTTTTCCTTGATTACTATGGCTTGGTGGTGAATATTGACAACGATTTGTCGGATTTTGAGATAGCAAAGTACGAAGATTTTAAGCGCATTCTTAGCCTTGATTATTCCAACCTGCCCGCCGAAAAGGGCAAAAACCCCGCAATGCTTGACGATTCTTTGGAAAGTACGCTTAACGAATTAGACGCTTTGGTTGGCTTGGCGGACATCAAAAACGAGGTGCGGTCGCTGCTAAATTTCGTCAAAGTCAACCAGCTTCGCCGCAGCAAAGGGCTACCCGATGTTTCGTTGTCGCTGCATTCGGTTTTTTATGGGCCGCCGGGAACAGGTAAAACCACCATTGCACGGCTAATATCAAAAGCGTTCAAACAAATGGGACTTCTCAAAAAGGGACATTTGGTGGAAACCGACCGCTCGCAGTTGGTTGCAGGCTACGTGGGGCAAACTGCCATAAAAACCAAAGAAGTGCTCGACCGTGCTCTCGATGGGATTTTGTTTATTGACGAGGCATACACGCTTAGCAGCAAGGACGATTACGGCAAAGAAGCTATCGACACCATTTTGAAATATATGGAGGACAACCGCGACCGGCTTGTTGTAATTGCTGCGGGTTACGAAAACGAGATGGCGGAGTTCATAAATACTAACCCCGGTTTGAAATCTCGCTTCAACAAGTATTTTTATTTTCCCAATTACAGTGCATCGGAATTGTTGGAAATTCTGATGTGCATTGTAAAGAAAAACAAATTTACGGTAACCGACGAAGCCAAAAGCAAGCTGCTCTACATAATCAACGATGCGATATTTGCCGAAGGCAAACAATTTGGCAATGCACGTTTTGTGCGCAATCTTTACGAGCGGGTAATCCAAAATCAGTTTTTGCGTATCTCACAAATGGATGACGTAAGCGATGACAACCTTTCGGCAATAACGCAGGATGATGTGAAGTGAAAGCGAATGTTTTGTGGAGTGGGAGATTGTGGGCACCTTGTTAAGCAAAAAACTCCAAGTAGTTAGGTGTTAAGCGGCATTATATGAAATGTTGCTCTTTTTCGTGCGGGGGCTTTAGCCCCATGCTCGCTCCTGCCATCGGTTTTAACCGATGGGGTGCGCTGCGTGGTGAGGCTCAGCCGGTAGCCGCCGGGGTGCAGCGGGGGACGAGTGTTAAAAGTTATCCTCCCTCTTGCATCTTTGGAATAAATATATACCTTTGCAGCGGCTTTTTAGGTTAGGAGGCCCGCTTGGTGAGGTGGGTGAGTGGCTGAAACCAGTAGTTTGCTAAACTGCCGTGCTGGGCAACTGGCACCGGGGGTTCGAATCCCCCCCTCACCGCTGAGCATACTGAGATTCAGTATGCTCTTTTTATTGAAGGTAAACGTTTATTGGTGGCAAGCTTATGGAGTACAACTTCGCGGAAGTAGAGAAAAAGTGGCAGCAGCGCTGGCGCAGCGACAACGCCTACAGGGTAACGGAGGATGCCGACAGGCCTAAGCTCTACGTGCTCGACATGTTCCCCTACCCCTCGGGGGCGGGGCTGCACGTGGGGCACCCGCTGGGCTACATCGCCTCCGACATCTACGCCCGCTACAAGCGGATGCAGGGCTTCAACGTGCTGCACCCTATGGGATACGACGCCTACGGGCTGCCCGCAGAGCAGTACGCCATTCAAACGGGGCAGCACCCCGCCACCACCACGCAGCAAAACATTGCCCGCTACCGCGAGCAGCTGGACAAGATAGGCTTCTCGTTTGACTGGAGCCGCGAGGTGCGCACCTGCGACCCCGCCTACTACCGCTGGACACAGTGGGCCTTCATCCGCATGTTCCACTCCTACTACTGCTACGATGCGCAGCAGGCGCGGCCTGTCGAAGAGCTGGTGGGTGTCTTTGCGCAGCAGGGCACCACTGGCCTGAACGTTGCCTGTAGCGAGGAGCTGTCGTTTACGGCGGTGGAGTGGTGCGCGAAGACCGAGGCAGAGCAGCAGCAAACCCTGATGCGCTACCGCCTCGCCTACCTCGGCGAAGCGATGGTGAACTGGTGCGCCGCGCTGGGCACGGTGCTCGCCAACGACGAGGTGGCCGCCGGCCTCTCGGTGCGCGGCGGCCACCCCGTGGAGCAGCGCAAGATGCGCCAGTGGTGCCTGCGCACCTCCGCCTACGCCCAGCGCCTGCTCGACGGGCTGGACAGCCTCGGCTGGAGCGAGAGCCTGAAGGAAACGCAGCGCGGGTGGATTGGGCGGAGCGAGGGCGCAGAGCTGGCGTTCCGCGTAAAGAACTCCGACGTAGCCCTTGAGGTGTTCACCACGCGGGCCGACACCATCTTCGGCGTAACCTTCATGGTGCTCGCGCCGGAGAGCGGCTACGTGGCGCAGCTCACCACGCCCGCGCAGCGGCAGGAGGTGGACGCCTACCTCGAAGCCACCAAGCGCCGCACCGAGCGCGACCGCATGGCCGACAAGAAAGTATCGGGCGCGTTCACCGGCGCCTACGCCACCAACCCCCTCACCGGCGAAGACATCCCCGTGTGGGTGTCGGACTACGTGCTGGCAGGCTACGGCACCGGCGCCATCATGGCCGTGCCGGCGCACGACAGCCGCGACTACGCCTTTGCCCGCCACTTTCGGCTGCCCATTGTGCCCCTCATCGAAGGCTGCGACGTGTCGCAGGAGAGCTTCGACGCCAAGGAGGGCGTGATGGTCAACTCCGGCTTCCTCAACGGGCTGACCGTGCAGCAGGCCATCCAGCGCGCCAAGGAGCACATCGCCGAAACGAAGCTCGGTAAGGTAAAGGTCAACTACCGCCTGCGCGACGCCGCCTTCAGCCGCCAGCGCTACTGGGGCGAGCCTTTCCCCGTTTACTACAAGGACGGAATGCCCCACACGCTCCCCGAAAGCTGCCTCCCCCTCGAGCTTCCCTCGGTGGACAAGTTCCTGCCCACCGAGGCCGGCGAGCCACCCCTTGGCCGCGCCGCTGCGTGGGCGTGGGACACGGAGAAGAGCGCCGTGGTGGAAACGGCGAAGGTGGACAACCGCGCCATCTTCCCGCTCGAGCTGAGCACCATGCCCGGCTTCGCCGGCAGCAGCGCCTACTTCATCCGCTACATGGACCCGCACAACCCCCGCGCCCTCGCCGGCAAGGCGCCCAACGCCTACTGGCGCAGCGTGGACCTCTACGTCGGCGGAACGGAGCACGCCACCGGCCACCTCATCTACTCCCGCTTCTGGAACAAGTTCCTGTACGACATCGGCGCCACGTGCGAGGACGAGCCGTTCCGCAAGCTTGTCAACCAAGGGATGGTGCAGGGGCGATCCAGCTTCGTGTACCGCGTGGTGGGCGCCAACCACCTCGTCTCCGCAGGCCTCAAAGACAGGTACCAAACTCAGGAGATACACGTGGACATCAGCCTCGTGGACAAGGACGTGCTCGACGTGGAGGGCTTCCGCCGCTGGCGCCCTGAGTTTGCCGATGCCACCTTCGAGCTTGAGGACGGAAAGTATATCTGCGGCAGCGCCGTAGAGAAGATGTCCAAGTCCATGTACAACGTGGTGAACCCCGACGACATCGTTGAGAAGTACGGCGCGGACACGCTGCGCCTCTACGAGATGTTCCTCGGCCCCCTTGAGCAGGCCAAGCCCTGGGACACGAGCGGCATTGACGGCGTGCACCGCTTTCTGCGCAAGCTCTGGCGCCTGTTCTACGACCGGCAGGGCAGCTTCGACGTAAGCGCCGAAGCGCCTACCCCGCAGGAGCTGAAGGTGCTGCACCGCACCGTGAAGAAGGTGCGGGGCGACATCGAGGCCTTCTCGCTCAACACCGCCGTGAGCGCCCTGATGATATGCGCCAACGAGCTCACCGACCTCGGCTGCCGCAAGCGCGAGGTGCTGCGCCCCCTGACTGCGCTCATCGCCCCCTTTGCCCCGCACCTCGCCGAGGAGTTGTGGGAGGCGCTGGGCGGCGGCGCCTCTGTCTGCAAGGTGCCCTTCCCCGACTTCGACCCTGCGCTGCTGGCCGAGAGCGCCCTTGAGTACCCCATCTCGGTCAACGGCAAGCTCCGCTTCAAGAAAACGCTTGCCCTGGGGCTAAGCAAGGAGGAGGCGCAGCAGCTGCTGCTGGCCGACCCCCGCGCCGAGGCGCTGCTCGGTGGCCGCCCGCTGAAGAGCTTCGTGTACGTCCCCGGAAAGATCATCAACCTCGTATGCTAACCCTATGCTAACCCCCCTCCGGCGCTCGCTGCGCTTTGCCCGCGAGTACACCATTATCACCTTCGGCGCGGCGCTCTACGTCGTTGCCCTGAAGCAGCTCATGCTGCCCGCGGGCATCGTGGGCGGCGGCGTAAGCGGCATGGCCGCCCTCGTGTACTACGCCACCGGCGGCGTGGTCGAAATGAGCTACACCTACCTCGCCCTCAACGTAGCGCTGGTGGCCATTGGCTTCGCCACGCTTGGCCGCAGCTTCGGCGTAAAAACCATCTACGGCATTGTGGCCATGACCGTCTTTCTACAGCTCTTCCCTATGCCCGACGCGCCCCACGTCCAAAGCCCTCTAATGGCCGCTATCATCACCGGCATCCTCTGCGGCCTCGGCCTTGGCGCCATGTTTACGCAGGGGGGAAGCGCCGGCGGAACCGACATCGTGGCCATGATCATCACCAAGTACCGCAACGTGAGCGTGGGGCGCGTGCTGATGTGGTGCGACCTGTTCATCATCGGCTCGTCGTGGCTCCTCCACCGCGACATCGAGAAGGTGGCCTACGGGTACGTGCTGATGGGCGTAACGGCCTACTGCGTTGACCTCGCGCTGTCGGGCAACAAGCAGTCGGTGCAGATATTCATCTTCTCAAAGCGCTACGCCGCCATTGCCGACAGGATAACCGCCGAGCAGCACCGCGGCGTTACCATGCTCGGCGGCGTGGGCTGGTACACCAAGCAGGAGAGCAAGGTGCTGATGATCCTTGCCCGCAAGAGCGAGGCCAACGCCACCTACCGCATCGTGAAGGAGACTGACCCGCGCGCCTTCATCTCCGTGGCCAGCGTGATGGGCGTGTTCGGTCAGGGCTTCGACAGCATCAAGGTATCCAAAAAAAGAGGCCCGCGCCTCCCTGTTTTTCATGAGAATTAGCGGCGCTATACTCCAAGGGAAGCAATAGAGATTACATTGATTCCGTCTACACGAGT
>JAITMY010000095.1 GCA_031290755.1 Prevotellaceae bacterium | reverse complement strand
CCACCTCCAGCAAGGCCGAGGCGGAGCCGGTAGCCCCCAACGCCACCAGGGAAGGCCGCAAGAAAAACCGGCGGGTGCAGATTAGGCTGGTGGAGTAGGGAGGGAAGCCCTCGAAGCATAAAAAATCCCCCTACGTTCGGCGTAGGGGGATTTTTTATGGTGGCTTACATCAGCCGGTTAGTACTCCCAAAGGTCGTGCTCCCAAGTAATAATGTGGTTCTTTACCTTTTCCGACTCCAGCAAGGCGTCGTAGCCATTGTTGATGTAGCTGGGTATGGAGCGGTTGTTGTACACGTTAGACTCTTTGGTAATGTACGACGAGAAGCGGCGCTCGTTAAAGATGTCGTCGAACGATATAACCGAGGCGTCGTTGTTGGGCAGGTAGGCCGCGGCCTGCGCCAGCACCTTGCGCGACTCGTCGTAGTGTATCCAAAAAAGCGGCTTCTTTTGGAGCTCCTCATCTCCTGTTTCTTCCTCCTCGTCGCCCCCCTTGGTGTTGAGCACTTTTTTATAGACCCTGATGGGGCAAATGCCCACCACGCGCACCATCAATCTGGAGTAGTGCTTGTCGAAGAACCAATCCTCCTTCACGAGCAACTCCCGCACCTCTTCCCAGTTGTACTTGCCGCGAATGGTAATGGTCGTATCGCCGCTTCCGTCCAGCTTCTCCCGGCTCATCTGCTTATCCACGGCGTCAAAGCGCTTGCTCAGCTCGCTTGCCGGCAGCAGCGTTGTAAACTCGTCATCCTCATCGGGGTCGAACGCGCGAATATCCTCGTTGCGAATGGCATCCACCAGCGTTTGCACCAAGCTGCGGCGCAGCATCAGCTCGTCCGTCGGGTAGAACAGCGGCAGGTTGACTTTTTCGCGCAGGTCAACCGTTCGCCAAATGCGCTTCGACCACACAATGTCGGCCTCGCGAACGATGGGGTAAGGTACCGGATCGCGCAGGGTTACGCTTTTTTTGGAAAGCAGCCCATCCAGCGCTAAGCTCTTTTTGGTTTCGGCAGGGCGCGAAAATGCCCCTGCTGGCGGCGCTGCTGGCTGCGCCACTACACCCCAGCTACCTGCAAAAAGCAGCATAGCCAAACAACCTACGGTAATAGTTCGTTTCATACTCATGTTTACTATAAATTTTTTACTTATCACCCTGCTATCTATCTCACTTTTACGCTTATGTCCGACAGGTCGAACTCCTTCCCGCCGGGGCCTATGGCCTTAATATCTGTGATGCTGAGGCGCTGCCCCGGCTGTATCTTTTTCATTATTTGCCGCTGCTTGTCGGTAAACATGGCGCTTGTGGCTATTTCCTCCCTCACGTAGCCATCAATGGAGGCGAACACCACGAACGATTTCACGGTAAACTTCAGGTCGAACTCGAAGTCCGGCGGCATGACGGTGCGAATGCCCTGCGAGGCCTCCAGCTGCGACCGCGAGGCGGTTTTGCCCTCTATGCCATCTATGGAGGGCGTGGGCGTGGGCACATTTTTTACCCTAAACTGCCGGCTACCCATGTCGCTTTTCACCCCGTTGATTTCGGCCAAGGCGCCTATATCGCAAATCTTTCCGGGGCCGGGGACGGCCACGTACTGGCTGCCTTCCTTTTTTAGGGTGCCGTTGGTGATGGTTATCTGAATCTTGCTGTCGGGGATACCCGCCGCCGACACGTCTATCGGGTTTTCCACGCCGCGGTACAGCACGTTCATCTTCGAGGGCGACACCACCACGCTCGGCTCGGCCACCATGTAGTGGTAGGTGAACGGGTAGGGCTTTCCGTTGAGGGTGATAACCCCCTTGAGGGTCTGCTCGCCCACGTGGTTGGCCATTGTCTCGTACTTGGCCTTCCCTTCAACCGTGCGGAGCTTTTGCCCGTTGACCACTACCTCCGGCTCCAGCGTTTTGTCCGAGGCCGCCAAAAATACCTTCGCCTCAAACTTGCCTCCCCGCACCACGTAGTCGGTTACCGGCTGTATGATGGGGTCGAAGTTATCTATCTTTATCGTGCCCACATCCGTCTGCTTCATGAAGTAGGACATCATGTCCGCCTCACAGGTAAGGATGTTCACCTGCATTTGGGTGATCAAGGGCACCACGGCAATCAGGGGCAAGTCGGAAAACGTGCCCACCTCCCAGGGTAGCACTTTACCGGCATCGTGGGTTGATTCAACATCGTTGGTGGCAAGCAGGCTTTCGATGGTGGCAATCAGCGATGTTGCTTCGGGATCTGCCATTGAAATCAGGTATTGCCTGTGCTCCTCCAGCTTTTGCTTCAGCTCCACACCTCTCTGCAAAGCCACCATGCAGCGGCTGCTTGGCTCGGTTGAGGAGACGTTGATGATGTGGTCGCCATGCACGTGGCCGTCTTGCACTGCCGGAGCCTCAGGCCCATCGCCCACCAGCACCATCTCCACCTTCAGGGATTCCATGAACGCTATTATTTCTTCGGATTTCGCCCGCACAGCAAGCGATTTCTCCAGCCACTTCCCCACGCGCTCATGGTTTTCTGTATCTGCTGCGCGAAACCCTGCCTCGGTAACGTCATTTTTCTCCCTGAAAATCTTTACTGTCTGCGATAGGCCTTTTTCAAAAAGTCCGAAAGCGTTCAACACCTCTGCCGACACATTCAGCGCTAACATGGCTGTTAGCACCAAATACATCATGCCGATCATTTTTTGCCTCGGTGTTTCCTTTCCTCCTCCAGACATAGCTTCTTATACTTCAAAATATTTTACACTCAAAAACGGGCGGAAGCACCTTTTACCTTTTCTTTGATACGAGCTGCGCTGTCGAGAGCATGTTCCCGTAAATCACGTTCAGCGCGGCAACGTGCTCGTTGAACTGCCCAATGCCCTTGTACAACTCTTGGTACTCTTTTGTCGAAGCTTGCATTTCGGCCACCAGCTTCTCCAGCTGCTGCCCCATGGTAGTTGTCCTCTTGTAGTAGCCGCTGGTTTCCTGCGCCTGTAGCGTATAGACGGTGTTGAGCACCGCAAGGTTCTTGTTCAACTCCTCCACCTGCTCGTGGTAGGCGCCGTTGCCCTGCCGGATGTTGTCCAAGTTGTTTTTTATCTGCTGGTCAATGAGCGTAAACGTGGTGGCAAAGCTCTCGGCAGCGTTGCCAATCACCTCAACCATCTGCTTGCCCGACTTGTTCACCTCTTCGCCTACCTGCTTGCCGGCTTCGGACACCGACTGGGCGGCGCTTCGGTAGCTGTCCGTCAAGCCGCTCATGGATTCCGACAGCACCTGCGAGGAGCCTTCGTATGACTGGGTAAAGTTGCCCATTGTGATGGAGGCCTGCTGCAGCTTTTCGGAAAGTGCGTTGGCGGCCACGGAGGTTTCCGACAGGGCGTTCAGCTTCTCGGTTGTTTTGCCCAGCTTGCTCAGGCCTAAGGTAAGCTGCTCAACGTTCAACTGCTCAACGTTGAGGGCACCCAAGTTCGCGCTGTTGATGGCAGCAGCAAGCGCGGTGCCTCCCTCACCTATGGCTACAGGTGCAGCGCTGCTCGCCACCTGTCGTGGTTCTCTAACAGCGCCGTGCTCTCCGCCGGCCAACTCGGGATACACCAACTCCCACTGAGGGTCAGCGTGCGGCAGCGGCTCGAAGGCAGAGCATACGAATATGAAGGCCTCGGTACCCATGCCCACAAGCAGCATAAGCCCTGCGCCCGGGTAGTGCTGTATCTTGAAAAGTGCGCCGGCAATAACTATCGCCGCACCCAAGCCGTACAGGTACTTCATAAACGTTTTCCACGCTTTGCTCTCGAATACCTCTGTTAAACTCATTGATCTTATTTTTTTTGGTTACAATATCGCAATTAAACACGTAAAATCTTTCGCGCGGGGCGGCTACCTGCCCAAGTAGGAGCGGACACACCGGAACCCGATGTACGACTTTACGCTGTCCTGATACTCAAACGTTCTGGCTCCGCATTGCAGGAAGTAGGAGATGTCTTTCCACGAGCCTCCTTTGAGGGTTTTACGCCGCGCAGAGAGCGAGGAGCCTTCCTGCGCATTAACCTGAAAGGCGGGGTTGAGGTCGTGCACCTGCTGGAAAGTTTTTTCTTCATAGGTGGCGTTTGTCCACTCCGCCACGTTACCGGCCATATCGAAC
>JAITMY010000082.1 GCA_031290755.1 Prevotellaceae bacterium | reverse complement strand
CGCGTCGCGTTCATCGGCGCCCTCGTCTGGTTTACCTGCAAGCAGATACGCAGCAAAGCGGCCACGGGCGTGGTGCTGGGCTTGGCCGCCATGTGCACCGGTGCGCTGGGCAACCTCATCGACTGCCTTTTCTACGGGGTTATGTTTACCGAATCTACCTTCACGCAGGTGGCGCAGCTCTTTCCCGCGGGGGGCGGCTACGCCTCGCTGGGGTTCGGCAAGGTGGTGGACATGATACACCTGCCGGTCATCAACACCACCCTGCCCTCGTGGGTTCCGCTCAAGGGCGGCGAGCAGTTTGTTTTCTTCAGCCCCATCTTCAACGTGGCCGATGCCGCCATCACGTGCAGCGTTTTTTACCTGCTGCTTTTCCAGCGCACCGCTTTTTTAGACAAAACCAAAAACCACGAATAACCCCCTCTCCTCGACCAGCGCACGGCGGCATGAAAGATTTCACGCAAGGAAAAATACTACCCCAGCTCGTTAAGCTGGCGCTGCCCATCATGGGCACGGGGCTGGCGCAGCTGGCCTACAACTTCGCCGACATCATTTGGCTTGGGCGGCTGAGCAGTCAGGCGGTGGCCGCCGCCTCCATTGCCGGGTTTGTTGCGTGGATTACCTACTCCATCGCGCTCGTTACCAAGGTCGGCGTGGAGGTGTGCATCGCGCAGGCCATCGGGCAACGCAGCCTGCTGTCGGTGAAGCACATTGCGGCGCACGCCCTCACCATCTCGGCCATCATGTCGCTGCTGACGCTCGGCGGGCTGCTGGCGCTCAACGAGAGCATCGTAGGCCTGTTCGGGCTTGAGGCGGAGGTGCAGCAGCAGTGCGCCGACTACATCGAGGTGCTGGCGTGGTGCATGCCCGTTTGGTTCTTCAACCCCACGTTTTCCGGCATCTACAACGGCGCGGGGAACAGCCGCACGCCGTTTGTGGTGAGCACCATCGGCATTGTGGTGAACATTGTGCTCGACCCGTTCTTCATCTTCGGCGTTGGCGCCCTCCCCGCGCTGGGGGTGCGCGGCGCGGCGCTGTCCACCGGCATTGCGGTGGTCGTGGAGTTCGGCATTTTCGTGGCGCTGCTGCTGCGCCCCTCCACGGCGCCGTTCAGCGGTTTTCGCTTTTTTTCGCCGCTGAAGCGCAACCTCTCACGGCGCCTGCTCAAGGTGGGAGCGCCGGCTGCGCTGCAAAGTGCGCTGTTCGCCTTGTTCACCATGGTCGTATCCGCCATTGCCGCCTCGGTGGGCGGGCACGTGGGGGTGGCCGTGCAGGGGGCAGGGTCGCAAATCGAGTCGCTGTCGTGGATTACGGCCAACGGCGTATCGACCGCGCTGGGGGCCTACGTGGGGCAAAACTACGGCGCCCGGCAGCTGTCGCGGGTAGTGAAAAGCTTTGCCGCGGGCGTAGGCATCGTCTCGGTGTTCGGCATGGTGGTGGGCGGCAGCTTCGTGGCCTTTGGGCGCGAAATCTTTGCGCTCTTCGTGCCCAGCGACGCCGCGGTGGTCAGCGAGGGGGGGCGCTACCTGTTCATTCTGGGCATTTCGCAGCTGTTCCTCTGCGCCGAAATCGCCACCACCGGCGCCTTCAACGGCTTGGGGCGCAGCGCCTACCCCGCCGCGGTGAGCATTGCGCTCAACGCCCTGCGCATTCCGCTGGCGCTTGTGCTCTCGCGCCACGCGGGGCTGGCCGGCATCTGGTGGGCTATCTGCATCTCTACGGTGCTAAAGGGGACAATCCTTGCCGGCAGCTTCCCGCTGCTGATGAAAAGGCTGAAAAAATCTTTCGGAAGGTAAGTCGAGGCGTGCTTTATTTTACCAAGCACAGGGGTTCGTCACCGTGGGCGCCGACAACGGTTTCCAAGCGAGGATGCACCATCAAATCCATACCCTCCAGCGGGAAGGCGCCGAGCAGAACATTATCCTCGTTGCGAAGCACTACGGCGTTGCAGTCCACAAAGCGGTCGTGCCAGCGGACGGTAACCGCCTCGGTGATGCCGCAAGGTTCGGTTTTGCCGCCCGCGGTTACGGCTTTGCTCTCCTTAACAACGTGCAAACCCAGCTGTGCGCGGGTTGCCTCGTTGATAACCAAATTCCACGCGCCGGTGTCCACCATTGCCTTGGCGGTTACCCGTCGAATGTCAGGCTCTTTGATAAAACCTTCGCGGGCTTTGACTACATCAGCCGGATTTTCCAGCGTAATGTCTGTATAAACTAATCCCACAGTAAAAAGCATTAAAATATTTCCTGCAAAGGTACATAAAATTTTTCACCCAACCACAAAAACAAAACCACTACCCCATAAAAAACAAACACCGCAAGCCCTCACGAGCTTGCGGTGTCCTTTGCGGGCTTCGCCCCGCGCCCTACAAGGGTAGCTGGCGCCCGCGCCACCAGTAAAGTAATATCAGGTGCTGTTGTACCCGGATAGGTAGCCCCCACCACGGCCTTCCACAAGCCCTGCGTTACCTGAGTGCCGCCGAACGAGGTAAGGTTCTTTGCCACTGCTCACCCCATTGCAAAACCTTATTCTTCTAAAGCAACCTTAGTAGCATAAGCATTACTCGATTTCTTAAACCTTATTTACCTTCTCAGTAAGGTAATAAGGTTCTGTTACGTACGTTACCATTTGGCTACTAAGGTTTGCCGTTAAGCTGCGGGGCGCCTGCCCTGCTTGGGCAAGCCTCCCGACAAGCTGCGAGACACCTGCCCTGCTTGGGCAAGCCTCCCGACAAGCTGTGAGGCGCTTGC
>JAITMY010000053.1 GCA_031290755.1 Prevotellaceae bacterium | reverse complement strand
GTGGAGCGAAATAGTGAGCGCCATTGTGCCGTAGGCTGATAGAGCAGAAAGTGGAGCTCAGCAACCACTATAAAAACGGGGCAAGACCTGCCGAAGCCGACCTCTGCCCCGATACGCTCTCCTTGGACAGCGTGGCGGTTAAACCCGCAAAAGTAACCCATTGTTAATACTCACCTATGACCACAGCCCTTATCTTTGCCGGCGGCTCCGGCATCCGCATGAATACCAACGCCAAGCCGAAGCAGTTTTTGCAGCTCTACGGCAAGGAAATCATCGTGCACACCATCGAGCACTTTGAGAAGCACGCCGGCGTGGACGCCGTGGCGGTGGCGTGCCTCGAAGCGTGGATACCGTACCTTCAGGAGCTGGTCGCAAAGTTTGGCCTCGGCAAGGTGCGCTGGGTGGTGGCGGGGGGCGAAACCGGGCAGGCGTCTACCCACCGCGGGCTTGCCGCCATCCGCAGCGGCTGCCCCGACGATACGACTGTGCTGGTGCACGACGGCGTGCGCCCGCTGATTACGCAGGCGCTCATCTCCGACTGCATCGCGGCGGTGGCGGCGCACGGCGCGGCCATTGCCGTTACGCCCGCGGTGGAAACCGTGGTAGCCCTCAACGGCGAGGGCATGATAACCGCGGCCACCGACCGCAGCAAAACCTTTCACGCAAGGGCGCCGCAGTGCTTCCGGCTCGGCGACATTTGGCAGTGCTACGAGCGGGCTGCCGCCGACGGGCTGACCAGCGCGGTAGATTCGGCCTCGCTGATGATGCACTACGGCCACCAGCTGCACGCCGTGCCCTGCGCCTACGATAACATAAAGATAACAACGCCGTCGGACTTCTACGTCTTCAGGGCGCTGTACGAAGCAAAAGAAAACCTACAAATCCTCGGACTATGAAAGGCACGGAAAGCCCCCACGACAGCATCTTGCAGGAAGATTTGGAATACCTTGCGGCGAGCTGCGACCTCTCGGCGCTGCACAACGCCAGCGTGCTCGTTAGCGGCGCCACGGGGCTTATCGGCTCGCAGGTGGTGATGCTGCTGGCGCACCTCAACCGAACCCGAAGCGCCAACATCTCCGTTTACGCGCTGGTGCGCGATGCGGACAAGGCGCAGGCCATGCTCGGCGGGCTGCGCGGCGTGGCGCTCATCACGGGCGACGTGCGGCAAATGCCGAGCATCGCCCCCGATATTCACTACATCATACACGGCGCAAGCATTACCGCCTCGCGCGCGTTTGTGGAGCAGGCGGTGGAAACCATAGACACCGCCTACCTCGGCACGCGGGCCATGCTGGAGCTGGCGCGGGCAAAGCAGGTAAAAGGCTTCGTTTACCTCTCAAGCATGGAGGTGTTTGGGCTGACGGACAACCGCCTGCGCGAGGTGAGCGAAAGCGACTACGGCTACGTTGACATCCTCAGCCCGCGCAGCAGCTACCCCGAAAGCAAGCGAATGTGCGAGTGCCTGTGCGCCTGCTACGCCAAAGAGTACGGCGCCCCCGCCAAAATTGCGCGGCTGGTGCAGGTAGTGGGCGCCGGCGCAAGCTACCACGACAGCCACGTGGCAGCGCAGTTTGCCCGCAGCGTGATAGAGCAAAAAGATATTGTGCTGAAAACCGAAGGCAAAACCCTGCGCCCCATGGTGTACACGCGCGACGCCGTGGCCGCCGTGCTTGCCGTGCTGCTCAAGGGCAGCAGCGGCGCAGCCTACAGCGTGGCCAACAAGCATACGGCCATTAGCATTCGCGAAACCGCAGAAATGGTGGCGCAAAAAATTGCAGGCGGCAAAATTAAGGTAACCTTTGAGATAAACAATCCCTATGAGTATGCTCTAAATCTAAATCTAAATCTAAATCTAAATCTAAATCTAAATCTAGTAGAATCCTTAGGCTGGAAGGCGCACGTGGGGATTGAGGAGGCCTACCGGCGAATGGTTGAGAGCATGAAAAACAGAAGAGTAGCGCCATGAAAAGCAGCACACTAAAAACGATTATCTACCTCATTGGCTACTGCCTCTACCCCTTTTCCTTTCTTATCCCCCGCAGCGAAAAGAAATGGGCGTTCGGCAGCTTTCGCAACGCCTTTGGCGACAACGCAAAGTACCTCTTCCTCCACCTTGCCGAGCACCACCGGGGCGAGGAGGTGGCGTGGATAAGCGCCAGCCGCAAAACCGTGCAGCGCGTTCGCCGGCTGGGCTTGCAGGCCTACTTCATAGGGAGCCTGAGGGGGCTTTGGTTTGCGCTCAGGGCAAAGCGCTGGTTCTTTAACGCCTACACCTCCGACATACTTTTCTTCGCCTCCGGCAGCGCCACCTGCATCAACCTGTGGCACGGCATCGGGGGCGGGAAGAAGATAGAGTTCAGCACGGCCAAAAACTCCCACGGCGCAATGGCAGAGCGCTACGTAAAGAAAACGCTGCGGCAACGCTTTTTCTACCCCCAATGCTACCGCAGGCCCGACTACGTTTTGTCCTCAACCAGCTTTCAGTCGTCGCTGTTTGCCGAAGCCTTTCGCGTTCCTCCTTCGCGGTGCCTGAATGTGGGCTACCCGCGCAACGCTATTCTGACGGCGGCAGAGGCGGCACGGCAACGCTTCATCAGCCGCTACGAGCCTCGCCAAACAAAGGATATTATTGACCGCATAAAAAAGTATCGCAAAACCTACATCTACATGCCCACATGGCGCGATTCGCAGCGCGAGGTTTTCGTGAACAACATCAACTTGGGCGCCCTCAACGAAAAGATGAAGGCCGCCGGCAGCCTGTTCCTGCTGAAGCCACACGCCAACACGATAGTGGACAAAGCCGTTGTTGCCGGCTTCGAAAACCTGCTGCTGGTGGAGGGCGGCGTGGACATTTACCCCATTTTGCCCTACACCGACGTGCTTGTAACCGACTACTCTTCGGTTTCCTGCGACTACGCCTTAATGGAAGGTAAGGACATCATTCTCTACCTGTACGACATGGAGGACTACATCAGGGAGAGAGAGTTTTACTACCCGTTTTTGGACAACGTGGCGGGCAAGGTGGCGTATGACTTTGAGGAGCTGATGAGCATTATCGGCGCCAATGATTACACAGTAGACCTCGCCAAGCGCGATGAGATACTTCGTAAATTTTGGGGCAACACGGCAGGCAAAACCTTGGAGGAAGTGAGCGAGGATATTTTGAGGCAAGTGCAGGGGTGCGGCCATTAGCATTGTGCGCCTGCCGCT
>JAITMY010000013.1 GCA_031290755.1 Prevotellaceae bacterium | reverse complement strand
AAGGTCAGCTGCAAATCTTTGCTCAGTAAATCCTGCGCGTACGCCAGCTCGTAGCTCATAATCCGCTCGGGCAGCAAGTCGGGGTTGTAGGCAAACATGAATAGCTCGCGCATGGTGGGGTTGCGAAATCCTTTCCCCACAATGGCTTTCAGCGTGGCGTTATCCGTAGCGCTGTAGGTGATGCCGCCCTGCGGCACCCACTCTGCGCCGAACATTCCGTTGTAGCTGAGGCGCACGCCGCCGCTCACCGCAAGGCGCTCTGCCAGCGTTTGCCGGAAGCCGAGGTAGCCCGCAAGCTCGCCGACGGCGGTGTCGGCGTGCACCCTGTCGGGGTTGCCGCCGGCAAAGGCGTTCCACGCCCGCCCGCCGTAGCGCAGGTAGTCTGCCTTGGCGGTTAGCTCGGTGTTGGTAGTGAGCTTGTAGGATTGGTACAGGTTAGCGCCCCATGCGTAGTCGGTGGATTCAAAGTGCGTCATTGCATTCAGCGCTCCGGTGGCGGGGTCGCGGTCGGTAACGTGGTGCTTGCCGAAGTTGTAGAACACTTTCAGTGCGCCGGAGGTGTGCCTGTAGGTGTTCTCCAGCGTTGCCGAGGCCACGCCGCGCAGTATGTCGGCCTCGTTGCCCGCAATGCTTGTCGCCGCCGCCACGCCCGGGTTGGAGGCCTTGAAGCCCGTGAGGTTGACGTCCGCAAAAGTGCGCCAGCGCTGCGCAACCTCGTAGCCAAGCTTGGCGTATCCGCTGTACTGCTCAAAGCCCAACAAGCGGCGGTGCCCGTCCGTGCGGTTGTACCCCAGCGCTACGTAGCTGCTGAATTTGCCTTTGCGCACGGCGTTGCTCATTTCGGCGCTGGCGGTGTTGTACGAGCCGTACATCAAGCTGGCGTGCGTGCGTACGCCGTTTGTCAAATTCTTTTTGGTGATAATGTTGATAACGCCGCCCATAGCGTTGGCGCCGTACAGCGCTGAAGCGGGGCCTTGCACCACCTCCACGCGCTCGGCCATCAGCCCTTGGTAGGCGTCGGGCAGCGGGTGCCCCATCATGCCCATAAGCTGCGGGTGCCCGTCGATGAGCAGCAGCACGCCGGTGGTGGGTGCGCTGCCGATTCCGCGTATGGTCATGCCCCCCGCCGCGCCTGCCGACACGCCGTAGCCCATCACGCCCCGCGAGGTGGTAAACAGGCCGGCCACCTCCTCGGTAATAATGGGCATCAGCGACGGCTCCATGCGGCTTTCAATGGTGCGGCGGTTCACCACCGTAACGTTCATCGGCACGGTGCGGAGGCTGGTTTCGGCAAGCGTGCCGGTAATCGCCACTTCTTCTATATATACCGAATCGGCGGCAGGGCGGGCGCTTGCCGCCAGCGGAAGCAGCAGTAGCAAGCAGGAAGCAATACGGGTCGTCATCATAAATAAGTGCTTAGTAGCTTAAAAATTCCTCCAGCATCTCCAGCATCTTGTCTGCATCGCTTTCGCTGCGGATGAGCGAATCCATGGGGCACCAGCCGGTGCGCGAGGCGTTGTGGATGTGGGGCACGCGCTCTCCGAAGCTTACCTTTACCGGCTTCCCCTTTAGGAACTCCAGCGCTGTGTTGCTCATCACGTCGCCGTAAACCTCCCTGACGCCGCCGAGCAGCATGAGCACGGCAGCCGCCTTGCCGATGACCTTGTCGGCAACGGAGGCGCCCCGCAGGAATTTGGCATCGGGGCCGCGCAGCAGCCCCATCAGGTCGGCCACTCCGTGCTGGGAGTACGTGCGCAGCTCGCCGCCGTTGGCAATCACGCAGGAGTAGCCGCCCTCGTGCAGCTTGTCCACCAGCGCCTGCATCGTAGTTGGCGCGGCGAGGGGCGCATCGCGCTTGAGCTGCTCCACAAAGGCGTCTATCCGCTTCATCTCCTCGGAGATTTTTATTTTCTGCGGGCACTTAGGCACGCACTTGTCGCAGCCAATGCAGTAGCTGGCCTGCCGCAGCTTGGGTACGCTGCGGTCGTAGCCCAGCAGGAAGGCACGCCGCGCCTTGCGGTAGCCCTCATCCTGAGCGCCTCTGGGCAGCTGGCCGTCGTTCACGCAGCGGTTGTAGTGGGCAAAGGTGTTCGGGATGTCAACGCCGTAGGGGCACGGCATACAGTACTGGCACTCCGTGCAGGGGATGAAGTCCGAGCGCAGCATCAGCTCAGTTACCTTCTCCAGCGCCCGGTACTCCGGCTCGGCTACCGGCTCCAGCGGCGAGTAGGTGCAGATGTTTTCCTGTAGGTGCTCCATGTAGGCCATGCCGCTGAGCACGGTCAGCACGTTGCTGGGCGTGCCGGCGTAGCGGAAGGCCCACGAGGCGGGAGTGTCGTCGGGGCGCAGCTGCTTGAGCTGGGCGAGCGAGCGGGCGGGTAGCCGCGCCAGCCGCCCGCCCAGCAGCGGCTCCATAATAATGGTAGGTACCTTGTGCTTCTCCAGCTGGGTGTAGAGGTATTCGGAGGACACCATGTCGCGCGTGGCGTTCTGCCAGTCCACGTAGTTCAGCTGTATCATGGCAAAGTCCCACTGCACGTCCATCGCCAGCAGGTAGTCCACCGCCGCAATGTCGCCGTGGTACGACCAGCCGAGGTTGCGGATGCGCCCCGCGGCTTTTTCCTTCAGCAGGAAGTCTATCATTCCGTTGTCGATGAAGCGCTGCTTGAACGCCTCAAAGCCGCCTGACCCCACCGAGTGCAGCAGGTAGTAGTCGATGTAGTCCACCTGCAAATCGGCAAGCGACTTTCGGTACAGCGCAATGGATCCTTCGCGCGACCTTACCTTCGGGTCGTTGCGCTGGTTCGACAGCTTGGTGGCGATGAAAAACTTGTCGCGCGGGTGGCGCTTGAGGGCTATGCCCGTGGCGGTTTCCGACAAGCCCCGCACGTACACCGGCGCGGTGTCGAAGTAGTTCACGCCGTGCGCAATGGCGTAGTCCACCAGCGCGTTCACCGCCTCCTGATCTACCTCCTCCTCGCCTGCCGCATTTTTGCGCAGTGGCCAGCGCATACAGCCGTAGCCCAGCAGCGAGACCTTGTCGCCCGAGTAAGGGTTCGTGCGGTACGTCATCCTGTCGGTGGGCACCTCGCCGGTGGCGCCCACGCTACCCGAGCGCTGGCCTTCGGCGCCGCAGCTGTACAGCGCTGCCGCCCCCGCGCCGACGCCCAGCCGCTTCAGAAAATTCCGACGGTTGATATTGCTTTGCTGCTTCATTTCAATAAAGTTTTGAATTCATGCTTCCCTGACCCCACCTTCTGCGTCTTGCCGTCGGGCATTACTACGGTGGCTTCGGTGTTTGCGGGGACGCTCACGGAGAGCGCAAAAGCGTTGTCCTTGTTAGTCCACGACACCTCTATGTTACCGTTGATGCTGTGGTAGTTACCCTTCACCCAGCCGATGTTTTTGTTCGCCTGCGGCTTGATGAAGAAGTGGCGGAAGCCGGGCTGCGACTCGTCTAACTGAATGCCGA
>JAITMY010000012.1 GCA_031290755.1 Prevotellaceae bacterium | reverse complement strand
TAAATCAGCACGTCGCTGTAACCTTCCAGCGCCGTAATTGCCTTTGCGCCCATTATGGTTTTGTGGTTTACAATATGCTTAAAGTTCCATGAAACAATAATATCACATTCGCTTGCTATGGCAGCTGCAATGTGCTGGCAATCGTCAAAGCTTTTTTGCTGTAGAATACCCAAGCGGATAAACTGTTCGGCAATCTTTATGGTATGCTCATCAACCTCTACCAGCTTGTAGGTGATTTGCGACAGGTATTCCAGCAGCGTTGTTCGCTTGGGGTCATCGCACCTGTTGATTTCGTTGGTGGTAACGTTGGATATGACAACATCAAAGTCATCCGCCTTGATTTTGCGCCACAGCGCGTGCGTTTCGGCCATGCGCTCCGGCGCATCCTGCTGGTCGAGGTAGCTTACTACGGAAGTGTCGAGGTAAATCTTTAGCTTTTTCATAGAGGTTCAAGGCTGCGTGCGTAATGGTTAGGCGTTCACCTCCGCTATTTCGGCAGCATCGCCGCGCAGCTTGAGGAAGAGCCGCGCTACGGTCAGCACGTCCTTTTCGCAGTAGATGGCAATGCGGGGCAGGTTGCGCTCGCGGTAGTACACCTCGGCCACCATGCTGCCGTCGATGTCGTCCTTCGGCGTGGGGATGTCGAACAGCGCCGCCATCAGGCTGAGCGAGGTGAAGTGCTTGTAGTCGCCAAACTTCCACAGCTCCATCGTGTCGAGGAACGGCACCTCCCACGGCTTTTTGCCCTGCGTGTTGAGCATCGGCGGCAGCTTCAGCCCGTTGATGAGCATGCGGCGGGCGATGTAGGGGAAGTCGAACTCGCGCCCGTTGTGGGCGCACAGGTTGGCCCGCGGGTGCTGCCGGTAGAAGCGGACAAGCGCACGGGCGAAGTCTTCGAGCAGCCCCCGCTCGTCGTCGCCGTAGAACGACTTCACGCGGAACGCCCGCTGCCCGTCCTGCTGTAGCAGGTAGCCTGCCGAGATGCAGACAATTTTGCCGAACTCGGCGAATATCCCCGCGCGGTCGTACACGTCCGCCGCCGTTTGCTCCGGCTTGAGCAGGAACGAGGCCTTGTGCTCCCACAGGGGGCGAAAGCGCTCCGGCACGTCGGCAAACGTGGGGTAGGCCGGCACCGTTTCGATGTCGAGGAAGAGGATGCTTTCCGGTACGATGTCTTCGAGCATGGCGGCAGGGGGTTAGGGTGTGAGGTTACGTTAGGTTGCTGAGCGCTTTCTTCATGCTGCGCATGGCCTTCTCGAGCAGCTCGTCCGAGGTGGCGTAGGAGAAGCGGATGCAGGTAGGCTCGCCGAAGGCGCTGCCGGGCACGCCGGCCACCAGCGCCTTGTCCAGCAGGTAGAGGCACAGGTCGGCGTCGTTGCCGATGGCCGTGCTGCCGTCGCGCCGGCCAAAGAAGGCGGACACGTCGGGGAACACGTAGAAGGCCGCGGGGGGGGTGCCGCAGCGCACGCCGGGCATGTCGTTCAGGTGGCGCAGCACGAGGTCGCGGCGGCGGCGGAAGGCCTCCACCATCTCCCGCGTGGGGGTGTTGTCCCCGCTCAGCGCGGCGATGGCCGCCCGCTGGGCGATGCTTGAGGCGTTGGAGGTGAGCTGCCCTTGCAGCTTCGCGCAGGCCTTGGCTATCCACAGCGGCGCGGCGAGGTAGCCGATGCGGTAGCCCGTCATGGCGTAGGCCTTCGACACGCCGTTGACGAGCACCACCCTATCCTTCACGGCGGGGAATTGGGCGATGCTCTCGTGCTGCCCCTCAAAGCGGATATGCTCGTAGATTTCATCGGAGAGCACGAACAGGCGGTCGTGCTGCGCCACCACCTCGGCCAGCGCGGCCAGCTCCTCGCGGCGGTACACGCTGCCCGTGGGGTTCGACGGCGAGCAGAGGATAAGGAGCTTGGTGCGCGGCGTGATGGCGGCGGCGAGCTGCGCGGCGCTCATCTTGAAGCCGCCCTCGAAGCTGGTGCGCACCACCACGGGGCGCCCGCCGGCCAGCTTCACCAGCTCGGCGTAGCTCACCCAGTAGGGCGCGGGGATAACCACCTCGTCGCCCTCGTCCACCAAGCTCAGGATGGCGTTCGCCAGCGCGTGCTTGGCGCCGTTGGACACCACCACCTGCTCCGGGCGGTACTCCAGCCCGTTTTCGCGCCGCAGCTTGTCTGCCACCGCGCGCCGCAGCTCCGGGTAGCCGTCCACCGGCGTGTAGAACGAGTAGTTCGCATCCACCGCCGCCTTCGCCGCCGCCTTGATGTGGGCGGGCGTAAAAAAGTCCGGCTCGCCCGCCGTGAGGTTCACAATGTCCAGCCCCCGCGCTTGCAGGTCTTTGGTCTTCTGGTTCATCGCCAGCGTTTGCGACTCGGCGAGGCCTTGCAGCCGCTTCGACAGGTACTTTTCCATAGCCTAAAATGTTTTTGGTGTTCCCGCAAAGGTAGAAAGATTTTTCGGATTGCAAGCGCCCCCCGCCAATAATTATTCGCCCCCGCGCCCCACGCCCCGCGCCTTAAAAAACGTCAAAAGCTTACCGTTCGGTAGCTAAAACCTACCGTTCGTTCCCGCCGAGGGGGAGGAAAGCGTTGCACGCCCAAAACTTTTTTCTACCTTCGCGCCACGTTTAATAACTTAAAACCAAAATAAACATTATGAAACAGCTTTTTGTAGCGGCCGCTGCCTCCCTTATGGCAGCAAGTGCGTTGGTTGCCTGTAGCGACAACAACGATGACAACGGGAAAAAAGTAGAGGAGGTTGACCCCGCCATTGCCGCCATCGTGGGCAAGTGGGACATTAGCGACCCGGCCAGCCGCTACGCCTCCTTTGAGTTTCAGGCCGACGGCAGCTACATCGTGCGCGAGTACGCGGACGCCGCCAGCGCCAGCGCCGCCCGCCCCACGCGGGTGAGAAGCATCGCCGCGCTGCGCAGCCTGCTGAAAAACCCCGCAGCGCTCGCTCGCCGCGCCGCCCGCCCCGCAAGCGTGGCCCGCCCAGCAGCGGAAGGCGCCCGCGAGGTCGTTGTCCACGTCGGCAAGTTCACGCTCACGGGCACCGCCATTGCCCTCACCAACCTCGGCACGATAGCCGACTTCGTGGCCGGCGCCGAGGAGTTCAGCTTCACCTTCACCCCCACCGGCGAGGCCGCCATCGCGTATGTAGCCCAAAAGGATGAAAACGTGGACAGCTCCGACCAAACCGCCCTGCTCTGCAAGATGTGGAAGGTTACGGCAATGAAGCTGGATATTAGCGGCATGAGCGCAGCGCATAAAGCGCTGATGGATGAGCAGTGGGCCGAATGGGGAAAGATGGTGGACCCGACAGGGCAGTACGCCGGTTGGCAGCAGTTCTACCAATCCATATTCGACGGCTTCCTCAACACAAAGGTGGACGGGAAAACGGTATCCCTCTGCGTGCTGTTCTCCAACGCCGGCACCTTCCTCACCATCATGAGGGACGAGGCGGGCAGCTACTACACCGAGGTAAAGGCCGAAAGCGACGAGGGCTTGGGCATCAGCATGTCCGGCGGCAACGGCACGTGGAAGTGGCACAACCCCGCGAAAACCGCCATCTACTGGGAGGACGTAGAACCCGACGAGTACGGCTACACCGGCAGCGGCGTGCTGAAGGTAACAGAGCTCACCAGCACCTCGCTCAAGGTAGAAGTCGATGCCTTCGAGGAAGGGGAGGAGAACGACCTGATGTACGGCGTCAAAGTGATAGAGGAGCACGTGAGGGCAGAGTAGCCCCCGCGCCGTTTTCACCTCCCATCGGTTAAAGCCGGTGGCAAGGGTGAGCATTGGGCTAAAGCCCCCCGCCACAACGAGCGGGGGGCTTTAGCCCAATATTCATTCCTGCAATTGGATTTACCCAATTGCTGTGCTGACATGCTGGCAGCCGCCGGCAATGTTTTTTTTCCTGCCCAGCCTTGTAAATTTTTCTCAGGGGAAATATTTATTTTTCTCCGTAGAAAAATTATTTTTTCTACGGGGAAAAATTTTCATTCCTCTGGGGGCAGGGCAACGCTGTATCGATTAATCACTTAAAAAGAGCAGACAAAGTGGCAGGAAAGCGCCCCGTAAAGGCATTAGCCCCCCGCCATTGCGAGGGTATTTCACGGTGCAATCCAGCAAAAGAGCCAAGCCTGCGCTGGTTTTCCTCGCTCCGCTCGCAATGACGGAAGGCGGCAGAACCCGCAGGGTTCAATGTGCGTAACCCCCAATGAAGCGTAGCGATTGGGGGGTAAGAGGCAGGGTGTTGCTGGATTGCTTCGGGAAATACCCTCGCAATGGCGGCGCTCCGCTTGCTCACTCCTCCCCTACCCCCTCCACGCCGCCCAGCTCGGTGGAGGCCTCGCCCAGCACGCCGAGCGCTTGGCTCACGCCGGTGTACACCTTCACGAAGTCGATGCCCGCAAGCGCGGCGGGGCGCCCCTCGCCGTCCACCGCCCAGCCGATGTCGAAGCAGGCGCCGGCCTCGCCGTTGGGGTAGCTGTCGGCGTAGCCGTAGGCGAAGGGGGGCGAACTCCAGCGCCCCTCCACCTCAACGGCGTTGGGGGGGAGCAGCGTGCCGCAGAAGGTGAGCGTGTCCCCCGCCGCCCAGGGGGGGAAGGTGGCCGAGAGCGGGAGCGCCCCGCGGCGCCCCTCGCTGTCGCTCCACGCCACAGCCTCTGCGCCCGCCGCGGGGCGCCGGTAGCAGATGGTGTAGCGCGGGGTGGCGCGGGCGTGCTCGCTGCCGGCCAGCTCGTACCACGGGTCGTCGGCAAGGCCGTTGCCGTTGTCGTCGCAGGCCACCGCCACGATGCCCGGCTCGGCGCTGCCGGCAAAGGCGTTGCCCAGCACGCGAAAGTCCGCCGCCCCCGCGCGGTTGGGCAGGCGGCGGTCGAAGGCCAGCACGG
>JAITMY010000150.1 GCA_031290755.1 Prevotellaceae bacterium | reverse complement strand
AGCGGCATCCTCTTGGGCTTGGGCTTGTACGCCGCGGGCTGCATGCTCTTCATCCCCGCCGGCAACGCGATGGCGTTCTGGGCTTTCCTCGTGGCCTACTTTGTGATGACCTGCGGGCTGTCGTTTTTGGAAACCACCTCCAACCCCTACATCATAGCCCTGGGGCCGGAGGAAACGGGTACGCGCCGCCTGAACCTTGCGCAGGCCTTCAACCCCATCGGCTCGCTGACGGGGATGCTGGTGGCCAAGGAGATCATCCTTTCGCAGCTGAGCCGCGCCACCGAGCAGGAGCGGCTTGCCATGCGGGACAGCGCTCCCGACGCCTTGGCCGCCATTCAGCAGAACGACCTTAACATCGTGAGCGGCCCCTACCTGACGCTGGGCGTGGTGGTGCTCGCCGTGTTCGTTGCGTTTGCGCTGCTGCGCCTGCCGCGTGGGGTTAGCGAGGCTCCGACGACGGTAGCTGCGCCCTGCCGCGCGGGGGGGGGAGTATTGGCCTCGTTCAGGCGGCTGCTGCACAACCGCCGCTACGTCCGCTCGGTGGGCGCGCAGACCTGCTACATTGGGGCGCAAATTATGGTGTGGACGTTCATCATTCAGTACGCCGAAAAGGAGCTGGGCATGAGCAAGGCCACCGCGCAAGGCTACAACATGGTGGCCATGAGCATCTTCGTGGCAAGCCGCTTCGTGTGCACCTTCCTGCTGAAGTACTTCCGCTCAAGCACGCTGCTCACCGTGCTGGCTGTTGGTGGGAGCTTGCTCACGCTCGGCGTCATCTTCCTGCACGGCATGGCAGGCCTCTACTGCCTTATCGCGATTTCGGCCTGCATGTCGCTGATGTTCCCCACCATCTACGGCATTGCGCTCAAAGGCTTGGGCGACGACACGAAGTTGGCCTCCGCCGGCCTCATCCTTGCCATTGGCGGCGGCTGCCTCCTGCCACCGCTACAGGGCATGTTGATAGATAAGGCGGTGTGGTTCGGCGAGGCGTTTTCGTCGGTGCGGGTGTCGTTCGTGCTGTCGCTGCTGTGCTTTTTGGCCGTTGCTGCGTTTGGCCGCTGGGTGGGCAAGCAAAGCAAAGCGGAGCTTACCTGTTGACGTAAGCTCCGCAAGGGCGATGAGGTGGCAGCTTAGGCTAAGCGCTGCTGCCACTTCCACGCCGAGGCCAGCGTAGCCTCCAGCGTTTCCTTGGCATACCACCCCAGCTCGGCGTTGGCAAAGGTGGGGTCTGCCCAAATCTGCTCAATGTCGCCGGCGCGGCGGCCTACCACTTCGTAGGGGAGCTTCACGCCCGTTACTTTTTCAAACGTGCGGACAATCTCCAGCACCGACACGCCGCGCCCGGTGCCCAGATTAAACGTTTCCACCGCTTTTTTGCTCTTGCCCTCCAGCATCCGCTGGCAGGCAACGACGTGGGCTTTTGCCAAATCCACCACGTGGATGTAGTCGCGCACGCACGAGCCGTCGGGTGTGCTGTAGTCGCTGCCGAACACGCTCAGCTTGGGGCGGATGCCCGCCGCCGTCTGCGTTACGAAGGGCACCAGATTCTGCGGGACGCCCAGCGGCAGCTCGCCGATTTCCGCCGACGGGTGCGCCCCGGTGGGGTTGAAGTAGCGCAGCAAAATCGCCTTGATGGGAGCGCCCGATTTCACGGTGTCGGCAATGATGTCTTCGCAAATTTGCTTCGTGTTGCCGTAGGGCGACTCGGCGGGCTTGCGAGGCGCAGCCTCGGTTACAGGCAGCTGGTCGGGTTGCCCATACACGGTGCACGACGACGAAAATACGAAATGTTCCGTGCCATGCTTAGGCATCAGCTCCAGCAAGTTGAGCAGCGACACAAGGTTGTTGCGGTAGTACAGCAGCGGCTTGTGCACGCTTTCGCCCACGGCCTTGCTGGCCGCGAAGTGGATGATGGCGGCGATGCCCTTGTGCTTGGCAAACAAGCGCTCCATTGCCGCATAGTCCGTGCAGTCTGCCTGCTCGAAGGTCGGGCGCTTGCCCGTGATGCGCTCAATGCCGTCCACCACGTCGGCAGACGAGTTGGACAGGTTGTCCACAATGACTACTTCGTAGCCCGCGTTTTGCAGCTCCACCGCCGTGTGCGACCCGATGTACCCCGTGCCGCCGGTAACTAAAATTTTTTTCTTCATGTTTTTTTGATTGATGGCTTAAAAATATTTTTCTTCCTTTCCTGTAATTTTGCTCAACAAGCTATTCGCCAAGCGGCTTGCCCCGATGCGAAAGTAGTCGGGCGTGAGCCACTCGTCGCCCAAAATGTGCTTCACGATGGCGTAGTACAACACCGCATCGTCGGCGGCCACAACACCCCCTGCGGGCTTGAACCCCACGCGCCTGCCGATTTTTTCGTAAAACTCCTTGATGGCTTGGCACATCACGATTGCCGCTTCGGGCGTGGCGGCAGGCTCCATTTTGCCGGTGGAGGTTTTGATGAAATCAGCCCCCGCCGCCATGCTGATAAAGCTGGCAAGGCGCACCTGCGTAGGCGAGAGGGCGCCCGTTTCCAAAATCACCTTCAGGTGCGCCTCCTCGTCCAGTGCACCTTTGATTTTCCTGATTTCGTCGAAAACAAATCGGTAGTCCTCGGACAGAAACCGCCTTAGCGAAATGACGATGTCAATCTCGTCGGCGCCGGCAGTTACAGCCTCTTGGCATTCCAAAATTTTCACCGGCAGGAACGTTTGCGAAGCGGGAAAGCCCGCGCCCACCGCGGCAATTTTTACGCTTGGCGCCCGCAGCGCCAAGTAGATGTCGGGCACCAAGGCGGGGTACACGCAAATGGCCGCCACGTTGGGGATGCCGGGGTAGTGCGCCGGAAAATTGTTTACCTTGTGGGCAAACTGCCGCCCGCGCTCTATCGTGTCGGTGGCGTTGAGCGTGGTGTAATCCACGCTGGCAAGGCACTGCCTGTACACCTCGGCGCTGCGCAGCAGGCCGACCTCCTTGTTGACAATGGCCAGCACCTTGGACACCTCGGCGGTGTCCACGTCCATGCTGTAGGATTCAAAAAGTGTCTTCATAAGCTTGCGGTTTAAAGTTATTCTCGCTGTTTTGTATCTATCCATATCGTTACCGGCCCGTCGTTTACAAGCGATACCTGCATGTCGGCGCCAAATTCTCCGGTGCCCACCTCTTTCCCCAACTCGCTCTGCACCAACTCTATAAACTTATTGTACAGAGGGATAGCCATTTACGGTCGCGCTGCCCGAATGTACGACGGGCGGTTTCCCTTTTTGGTTTGGGCATGTAGCGTGAACTGGCTCACAATGAGCACCTCGCCGTTGACATCCTGCACCGAAAGGTTCATAACCCCCTGCGCATCGGCAAAAATGCGCAGGCGCACCAGCTTGGCGGCAGCCCACGCAAGGTCGTCCTCAGCGTCGGCCTCCTCAAAGCCCGCCAGCACCAGCACTCCCTGCCCTATTTTGGACTTCACCGTTCCCCCGATAGCGACGGAGGCTTCTAACGTTCTCTGAATCAGTAATCTCATATTCTTTGCGGCGCCATGACAGCTTAAAAAAACAAATTTATAAAATAAAAAACCAATTTTACACATAAATATTGCAAATATGAATTATATTTGCCGGTTGTAATTATAATTGATTAGACTACAATGCTTATGTTGATACAAGAAGGTTTACCGTACAAGGTGAGGGATTTGGCGCTGGCTGATTGGGGGCGCAAAGAGATTGAAATGGCCGAAATGGAAATGCCCGGCTTGATGGCTGTACGCGCCAAGTACGGGAAAACGCAGCCGCTTAAAGGGGTGCGCATCATGGGGTCGCTGCACATGACCATTCAAACCGCCGTGCTGATAGAAACGCTCAATGCGCTGGGCGCCGAGGTGCGCTGGTGCAGCTGTAACATTTTTTCGACACAAGACCACGCTGCCGCCGCCATTGCGGCCACGGGCACGCCCGTGTTTGCGTGGAAGGGCGAAACGCTGGAGGAGTACTGGTGGTGCACGGCGATGGCGCTGTCCTTCGCCGGCGGCAAGGGGCCGCAGCTGATTGTGGACGACGGCGGCGATGCTACCCTGCTTATCCATAAGGGCTACGCTGCCGAAAAGGACGCTAAAGCGCTGAACGTAACCCCCGGCTCCACCGAGGAAGGGGTGATTTTGCAGCTGCTGAAAGACCTGCTCAAGGAGGACGGCCAAAAGTGGCACCGCACCGTGGCCGAGTGGCGCGGGGTGAGCGAGGAGACCACCACCGGCGTACACCGCCTCTACCAAATGCAGGAGCGCGGCGAGCTGCTGGTGCCCGCCATCAACGTAAACGACTCCGTTACCAAAAGCAAGTTCGACAACCTCTACGGCTGCCGCGAGTCGCTGGCCGACGGCATCAAGCGGGCTACCGACGTGATGCTTGCCGGAAAAGTGGTGGTGGTGTGCGGCTACGGCGATGTGGGCAAGGGCTGTGCAAAGTCCATGCGCAGCTACGGCGCTCGCGTAATCGTTACCGAGATAGACCCGATATGCGCCCTGCAAGCGGCGATGGAGGGCTTTGAGGTGAAAACTATCGAGGACGCGCTGCCCGAAGGGAACATCTACGTTACCACCACCGGCAACTGCGACATCATTACGCTGGAGCACATACAGCAGATGAGAGACCAGAGCATTGTGTGCAACATTGGGCACTTTGACAATGAAATTCAGGTGAGCCGCCTCGAAGGGCTGGCGGGCGTTAAGAAGGTGAACATCAAGCCGCAGGTGGATAAGTACCTGCTCCCCAGCGGGCGCTGCATCTACCTGCTGGCCGAGGGGCGCTTGGTGAATCTGGGCTGCGCCACGGGGCACCCCTCGTTCGTGATGAGCAACTCGTTTACCAACCAAACGCTGGCGCAGGTAGAGCTGTGGACAAACAAGGCGCTGAAGGTGGGCGTTTACACGCTGCCCAAGTACCTTGACGAGGAGGTGGCACGGCTGCACCTTGAGCAAATAGGCGTGAAGCTCACCAAGCTGACGAAGGCGCAGGCAGACTACATCGGCGTGAAAGTAGAGGGGCCTTACAAGGCAGATCACTACCGGTACTAAAGTATGAGCAGCTATGAGCTACGAATTGATAAAAGCGAACTTTGACGAAGCGGCGCAGGTGCTGCAACGTTTTGCGAGCAACGAGCAAAACATTGCAGCGGTTGACCGTGCCGCCTCGCTCATGGCGGCGGCCCTTGCCGGCGGCGGCAAGGTAATTTCGTGCGGCAACGGTGGCTCGATGTGCGATGCTATGCACTTTGCGGAGGAGCTGTCGGGGCGGTTTCGCGACGACCGGCGGGCGCTGCCGGCCATCGCCGCAAGCGATATTTCCCACGCCACCTGCACGGCCAACGACTACGGCTTTGAGCGCATTTTCTCGCGCTTCGTGGAGGCGCTGGGGCGCAAGGGCGACGTGCTGCTGGCCATCAGCACCAGCGGCAGCTCGGCTAACGTGCTAAGGGCGGTGGAGGCGGCCAAACTACAGGGTATGCGCGTGGTAGGCCTGACGGGAAAGAGCGGCGGCACAATGGTCGGCCTCTGCGACGTGAGCATCTGCGTGGCGCACGACGGCTACTCAGACCGCGTACAGGAAGTGCACATAAAAATTATTCATACGCTTATACAGCTGATAGAGGAAAAAATGAGTTTGTAAGATGCTGAATGGTAACACTATGAAAACTTGGAAAATATTTTTTACGGCAGGCTTGGCAATCCTTACGGCAGCAGCGGTCATTTCGTGCGATAAAGCAGGCGATGATTGGCAGCCTACGTGGGCTGTGCCGCTGGTAAAAAAGCAAATGCTTACCATTGCCGATTTCATGGATACTACCACCGTGAGGCAGTTCAATGATCAGGTAAGAGTTGAGTGGAACAGCTACGTGGACGACAAATTTGGGCTTGGGGACTCGACATCTGTTGATGCGGCGGCATTTGCCGCTATTGCTTCCATGAACGAGGACTCCTCCGCTTATGCCTACATTGCGTTTGAAGGCAACACCCCCCAGCTGAATGACTCCACCCGGCAGCTGGTGGCGGACAGGCTCACGGAGCAGGGTGTTAGCGAAGATTCGATACAGAAAAGGATTGAGGAGGTTAATAATTTTTTGGAGCTTTACTGGAAGGTAACCCACCCGCAGCTGCCGCAGCCTCCCGCCGGAGGGGCAAACGTATTGTCGCTGAAGGGTGCCCCCAGCCGACACGTGGCCGCTAAGAGCAGCGATCCAGCCAGCGGCAGCTACACCGGAGGGGGAGGCGCCCTCAACCACCTGCTGGATGCGATGATACACCCCACCGACGTGTTTGTTACCGCTGCCAACGTGCTCTCGGTCATGGGGGATGACTACTTAGCCAAGGTTTGCGACCAGCTGGACGAGGTGTTGAAGCAGGCAACGGTGAACAACTACACGGCGGTTTCCTTTAAGGAAATG
>JAITMY010000143.1 GCA_031290755.1 Prevotellaceae bacterium | reverse complement strand
CAGCGACGAAGAGCAGGTACGCGCCTACCTGCGCCTCGGGCTGGGCGTGCCAATAGCCTCCCTGCTCGACGCCTACGTGGGCAAGGACAGGGGCGAGCGCCTCCTCTGGAACGCCTACGCCAGCCACTACGGCAGCTACGGAGCGGTGAAAAACACGGCCAGCGACGACGTCCCCACGCTGGACATGCGCAACGACGTGGGCGCCACCGTGCAGTACAACTTTGAAAGCGCCCTGCTCTACGCCAACCTCGGCTTCCGGCAGCACAGCGTGCGCTTCTACGGCTACGACCCCGACAGCTTCCGGCTGGACGACTACAAGGCGCTGGGCGAAGAGCAGGTGCGCCAGCACTTCAACCACACCTACGCCAACCTCAGCTACCGCAGCAAGGGGTTCCCCGACCAAACGTGGAGCTACGCAGCCTCCTTCGGCTACTACAACCACAGCAGCCGGACGAAGCAGGCAGAGAACGCCCTGAGCTTCAACCTCAGCGCAAGCAAGGAGGTGGAAGACGTGGCCACCTTTGCGCTCGCCGCAAGCGCCGACGCCTACCTGCGCAGCGAGCAGCTGGCCGAGCGCAACAACGTCATCGTGTCCGTAAAGCCGCAGGCCACAAGGCGGCAGGACTGGTGGGAGGCCACGGCCAAGCTGAACCTCACCTTCGACAACGCCGACGGCGCCGTGAAAACCTACCTCTACCCCACCCTCGGCTTCACCGCCTTCGTGCTTGAGGATGCCTTCGTCCCCTTCGCCGAAATCAGCGGGGGGCACGAGGCCAACACCTACGCCGCTATCACCGACCTCAACCCCTACCTCGCGCCCGACACCGCGCCCACGCTGCGCAGCTCGCGCAGCACGTTCCAAATCAAAGGGGGGGTAAGGGGAATGCTCTCCTCCATGCTGGGATACAAGGTGGCGCTGGAGTACGCCTTCGTCAACGACATGCTCTTCTTCGCCGCCGCGCAGCGACCGGACGGGCTGGGCAGCTACTTCGACGCGCTGTACGACAACGTAACGCGCTTCACCCTCGACGGCAACCTCTACTTCCGCCCCGCCCGCGAGGCCGAAATCCGCTACGCGCTCCGCTACGACGCCTACGGCATGGACAAGCTGCCCAAGCCCTACGGGCGACCGGCGCTCAGCATGGCGCTTGAGGGCGCCTACAACCTCTGGAACAAGCTCGGCCTGCAAGCCTCGCTCAACCTCTACGGGGGGTACGCTGCCTTAGGCTACGACGGCAGGCCGCTGGAGCGACCGCTGGGGGTTGACCTGAGCCTCGGCGCCAGCTACAGCTTCTTCGACCGCTCGTCGGTGTTCCTCCGCGCAAGCAACCTGCTGGCCTCGCGCTACCACCTCTACAGCGGCTACCCCAGCTACGGCTTCAACCTGCTTGTCGGCTACAGCTGCATCTTTTAGCGCCGCCTTAGCCGATGCTCATGGTTACGCACCGGTTCTTTGCCCTGTTTACGGATGAATTGTTGGGGACAACAGGGTTGGTGTCCCCGTGCGCCTTGATGGTAATGCGGTGTGCGCTCACGCCCTGCTGCTGCAAGAACTCGGAGGCCGCCACCACCCGCCGCAGGCTCACCGCGAGGTTCGCCTCGTGCGACCCCTGGTCGCACGCATACCCGTTGAGGGTGATGCGGTAGCCCTTGTTCTTCTTCATTGCCGAGGCCACCCGCAGCAGCTGCTGCTGCGAGGTACCCGTCAGGGTACTCGAGGCGTAGGTGAAGTAGAGCACGTTGCCCCCTTTCACGGTTACGCTCTCGCTTTCCTCCTCGTCCTCTTCTTCTTCCTCTTCTTCTTCCTCCTCCACCACAGCGGGACGGACTGCCTTAGCCGCAGGCTTGGGCGTGGACACGGGGGCAGAGGCAGCCTCCTGCGTGGCAGGCTGCGGGAACATCATCGCCTGGTCGAGGGGCGCCTTTTGCGCGGCGCATGAGGCGATAAGCACCGCCAAGGCGGTGAGCAAGGTGGCATTTCTTAGCCAAAGTAGCAAACGGGAGCACATAAGCATAGTCGTTAAGGTTTATATACGCTAAATCCGTGGCAAATATACAGCTTCTTGGCAAATAATCTGCGCTCCGCCCGAAAAATGCGCAAAAAAGTTGCTCGCCGCTACGCCTGTAGCAGGAAAATGCAGGGGCGGCGGTTGAGGTCGGGGCGCTGGGCGGTGCGCCACTCGGCCACGGCGCGGGTGGCCACCAGCTCGGTGTCGAGGGTGAGGTCGGCGGCCACGCACAGCAGGGTGCGCGGGTGGCAGCTGGCCATGATGTCGGCCATGAGCTGGTTGTTGCGGTAGGGCGCCTCGATGAAGAGCTGGGTTTGCCCCGCTGCCTGCGACAGCTGCTCGAGCTGCCGCAGGCGGCGGGTGCGCTGGTCGGGCTTGGGGGGCAGGTAGCCCACAAAGGCGAAGGACTGCCCGTTGAGGCCGGAGGCCATGAGCGCCAGCGGGATGGCCGATGGCCCCACGAGGGGCGCCACGCGGATGCCTCGCGCGTGGGCGGCGGCCACCAGCGCGGCGCCGGGGTCGGCCACCGCGGGGGCGCCGGCCTCGGAGATAAGCCCCACGTCGAAGCCCTCGAGCAGGGGCGCCAGCAGGGGGGCTACGTCGGCGGCGGGGGTGTGCTCGTTGAGCAGCTCGAAGTGGAGCGCGTCGAGGGGCAGCGGCAGGCGCAGCTGGCTCAGGAAGCGGCGGGCGCTGCGGGCGTTCTCCACCACGTAGTGCGCCACGCCGCGGGCTACCTCGGCGGTGCGCGGGGGGATAACGCTCGCCGTGGTGCCTTCGCCCAGCGGCGCGGGGATGAGAAAGAGGGTTCCGTACATGGGCTGTGGGGCTACGGGTTAGCGGTTGATAGCAGCTCGTCGAGCTCCAGCCAGCGCAGCTCCTTCTCCTCAATTTCGACGAGGAGGGCGGCCATGCGCTGCGCCTGCCGGGCGAGAGCGTCGTGCCCCAGGGCGCCGGCGCTGAGCTGGCGCTCGATGTCGGCCTTCTCCTGCTCAAGGCTTGCGATGTCGGCGGGCAGCGCCTCGTGCTCGCGCCGCTGGGCGAAGGTGGGCTTGCGCGGCGGCGCCTCGCCGCGCCGCGGGGGGGCGGGCGCCTTCTCCGTGGAGGCGGCTGCTCGCCGCGGCTGGCGCTGCCGGTAGTCGCGGTAGTCGGTGTAGGTGCCGGGGAAGTCCTTGAGCCGGCCTACCTCCTCGAAGACGAAGAGGTGGTCAACGATTTTGTCCATGAAGTAGCGGTCGTGCGACACGATGAGCAGGCAGCCCTCGAAGGTGCGGAGGTAGTCTTCGAGCACGGCGAGGGTCATCAGGTCAAGGTCGTTAGTCGGCTCGTCGAGGACAAGGAAGTTGGGCTGGCGCATGAGGATGGTGAGCAGGTAGAGGCGTCGGCGCTCGCCGCCGCTGAGCTTGCGCACGAGGTTTTGCTGCATGGACGGGGGGAACAGGAAGTGGTTGAGGAACTGCGCCGCCGAGAGGTGCTGCCCGTCGCCCATGGTGATGTACTCGGCCACGTCGCGTGCCACGTCGATAACGCGCTTTTCGGGGTTCACGTCCATGCCCTCCTGCCGGTAGTAGCCCATCTCCACGGTTTCGCCGCGCTGCACGTGGCCGCTGTCGGGGGGCACGGTGCCCGCCAGCAGGTTGAGCAGGGTGGTCTTGCCGGCGCCGTTTTTTCCGATGATGCCAACCTTTTCGCCTCGCACGAACTCGTAGCTGAACTTGTCGATGTAGGCCACGCCGCCGTAGGCCTTGCAGAGGTTTTTGGCCTCGATGATTTTTCGCCCCATGCGGGCGGCGCCCACGCAGATTTTCACCTGCCCGTCCTGCCGCCGGACATGGGCGCGCTCGCTCACGCCGTCGAAGGCCTCCACCCGCGCCTTGGCCTTGG
>JAITMY010000094.1 GCA_031290755.1 Prevotellaceae bacterium | reverse complement strand
ACGTTGAGCTGCTCCGCTGCCCAGCTGCCCGGCACGCTAAGGCACACCAGCAGCGCGAGCGGCCACCTTACCATTGTCCATTTCCTCATAGCCCGTCTTGTATAAATATTTTTACCCTCTCTTTCTGTTCGGCATTTTGCAGCACCCGCTGCTCCAAATCCTTTATCATTGCTTGCTTCCGCTGGTTGAATATCATCGCCTTTATTTCATCGCGCTTGTAGCTGATGGGGGCCAAGGTGTTGCGTGCCCTAAAGTCGCGGATGGTCACGAAGTACGTGTAGGCGTTGTCCTCCACCTCAATGAAGCGGCGTTGCAGCATGGGTTCGTAGCTCTTGCCGGGGGGCAGCTCCGACAGCAGCTCGTCCGTTGTCAGCCAGCGGTCGCCAAAGTAGTCAAACCTGAGGGCTGCCTGAAGGCCCAGGTGCTCCAGCGCCGCGTTGTCATTCGGCCTGTTGGAGATGCACAGCTTTTTGATGCTGTCGGCGTGCGGCGAGCTGCGCTTGAGTTTGATGAGCAGCGCGCGCACTATCGGCTTGTTCAGCGCAAAGTACTGCTTGTGGGCATTGTAAAATGACTCGTACATGCTATCGTGCACGGTGGTGTCAATGCGCTCGATGTACTCCTGCTCGTAGCGGTAAATGAGCAGCGAGCAGCGGTAGTCCTCCAGCAAGTCCGACACATCCTTTTGCTTGCTGGTCAGGTTTTCCTCGGCTACGCGCAGCATGAGATCCTTTTTTACCCAGCTGGCTACGTAGCTGCGCAGCATGGCGAGGCTGTCCTCCGGCGTTACCTGCTTGGGGAAGATATGCCTCGCGCTCGACAGGTAAAGGACTTCACCGTCCACCTCGGCCAAGGGTTCGTCGTTGCGCAGCTGGTCGCACGAGCAAAGCACCCCTGCCGACAGGGCTACGCAAAGCGTCAGCGTGAAAAGTTTTTCCATGATTTGTTAGCGGCTATAGTTAGGAGCTTCGCTGGTTACCGTAATGTCGTGCGGGTGGCTTTCGGTCATGCCCGAGCTGGTTATGCGCACGAACTTTGCGCTCTTTAGCGCCTCAATATTTTTTGCGCCGCAGTAGAACATGCCGGCGCGAAGGCCTCCGAGCATTTGGTACACCACCTCGGAGAGCGTTCCCTTGAACGGCACGCGCCCCGCGATGCCCTCGGGCACCAGCTTCCGCATGTCCTCCTCTGCCGACTGGAAGTACCTGTCCTTCGAGCCTTGCTGCATGGCCTCCACCGACCCCATTCCGCGGTAGGATTTGAACTTGCGCCCGTTGTAGATGATGGTTTCGCCGGGCGACTCCTCCACGCCGGCCAGCATGGAGCCGGCCATGACGCTGTCGGCACCGGCGGCCAGCGCCTTCACGATGTCGCCAGAGTAGCGGATGCCCCCGTCGGCGATAACAGGGATGCCCGACCCTCGGAGCGCACGGGCTACGTCGTAGATGGCCGACAGCTGCGGAACCCCCACGCCGGCGATGATGCGCGTGGTGCAGATAGACCCCGGGCCAATGCCCACCTTGACGGCGTCGGCGCCGGCGTCGGCCAGCCACTTGGCGCCCTCGGCGGTGCCGACGTTGCCCACCACCACGTCAATGGCGGCGTACTTTTGCTTTACCTGCCGCAGCAGCTCTGCCGCGCCGAGGGTGTGCCCGTGGGCGGTGTCCACCACAATGGCATCGACCCCGGCCTCAACCAGCGCGGCCACGCGCTGCATGGCGTCGTGGGTAATCCCCACGCCCGCCGCCACCCGCAGGCGCCCCATGCTGTCCTTGCTCGCGTTGGGGTTGTCCTTCACCTTGGTCAGGTCTTTGAACGTGAACAGGCCTTGCAGCGTGTTGTCCGGCGCGTTCACCACCGGCAGCTTCTCTATCTTGTGCTTGCGTAGGATTTCGGCGGCTATCTCAAGGCTTTGGAGCTTATCGCTGGTGATGGTAATCAGCCTTTCGGCGGGGGTCATCACCTCGGCGATGGGGCGGTGCATGTTGTCCTCAAAGCGCAGGTCGCGGTTGGTAACGATGCCAACGAGCTTGCGCCCTGCCGCCACCACGGGGATGCCGCCTATCCGGTTTTCCTTCATTATGCGCAGCGCATCGCCCACGGTTTGCCCCGCGCTGATGGTCAGCGGGTCGTATATCATGCCGTTCTCGGCGCGCTTCACGGTGCGCACCTGCGCCGCCTGCTCCTCGATGGTCATGTTTTTGTGGATTACGCCGATGCCCCCCTCGCGGGCAATGGCGATGGCGAGCTGCGCCTCGGTAACGGTGTCCATGGCCGCCGACACCACCGGCGTGTTGATGGCTATGCGCCGCGTGAACATGGTGGCAACGGAGATTTCGCGGGGAAACACCTCTGCGTAGGCCGGCAGGAGCAGCACGTCGTCAAACGTAAGGCCTTCGGCGGCAACTCTTTCATCTATAAAGGGCATGGCTGTTAGCAATTTTAATAGTTATCCATCGTCAACTTGGGCTTGGGCGCAAATGTACGTGATTTTTTTTGAATTTCCATAGGCGGCGCAAAACATTTTCGCCCTCAGGGTGGCAGAGTGTGACAAATACAAAAAATAAGTGTTAACTTCGCACCCAAATTTTGTAAGAGCCTATGATTGTTGACCGCCGAATTGTACTTTGCTTTGTTGCCTTGGCGCTCGCCGTCGCCCCTGCCGCCGCGCAGGGGCTGCGGGGCAGCGTCACCGACGAGCAAGGGCGACCTGTCTCCGCGGCAACGGTGTACGTGCGCGAGGCGCAGCTCGGCACGTCGGCCAGCGAGCAGGGCACGTTTGAGCTGAAGCTGAAAAAGGGCAGCTACACCTGCATCGTTCAGCGCATTGGGTACCAAACGGCTACCGTGAAGGTGGAGGTGGGCGCCAAGGGCGGCGAGCTGAACGTGGCGCTGGCGGCCAAAGCCTACGAGCTGCCGGGCGTGGTGGTGTCCGGCAGCCGCGAGGACTACGCCTACAGCGTGATGCGCCACGCCATAGCGATGGCGCCCTACTACAGCAACGAAATAAGCAGCTACACGGCAGAGGTTTACATCAAGGGCACGGGCAAGGTGGAGCGCCTGTCGCGCGTGGTGAAGGCGCTGGCCGGCAAGCAGCTGAAGCAGGCGCAGATACGCGAGGGCGAAACCTACCTGCTGGAGTCGGTGAACGAAATCAGCTTCACGGCACCCAACACCTACAAGCACAAGGTGATATCGTCGACCAGTACCCTGCCCGCCGACTTCAGCAGCTACAACACCCTGACCTACGTGAACGTGAACCTGTACAGCCTCAACCTGCTGGCCCGCGACGCAATGTCGAGCTACCGCTTCGCCTACGAGGGCTTCGTGGAGGACGGCGCCATCACCGTCAACAAGATAAAGGTTACCCCCCGCAAAAAGCACCCCGGCCTGTTCAGCGGCTACCTCTACATCATCGAGAACACGTGGCGCATATACCGCGCCGACCTCAGCGGCAAGTTCCCCTTCGGCTCCTTCAGCGTTGCCATCTCCACCAACGAGGTGCGCGACGATGTCCGCCTGCCCTCCGCCTACGCCTTCGACGCCAAGGTGAAGGGCATGGGCAACGAGGCGCTGCTCAACTACTCCGGCACGGTGCGCTACAGCGGCATCGCAAAAAACGCCACGCTGAGCAACCCGCTGCACAGCGTGGCCAAGAAGCCCGCGCCTGCCGACACCACCGACGCCGTCGGCACCGCCAAGGCCCTCAAGCGCCGCGCGGCCAAGCAAAAGGCCGACAGCATCCGGCAGCAGAAAAAGCGCGACGAGCTCGAAAAGCTGCTGCAAAAGGACGAGCTGAGCAACCGCGAAATGCTCAAGGTGAGCAAGTCCCTCCGGAAGGAGGCGCAGAAGAGCAGGCCGCAGTCGCTCAACCTGTCCGACCGCTACAAGATAGTGGTGGACAGCAGCGCCCGCCACCACGACACCGCCTACTGGAGCACCATTCGCCCCATCCCCCTCAAGCGCGAGGAGGTGGTGAGCTACCGCAAGGCCGACTCCCTGCGCTCCGTCATCAAGCTGCCCGCTGGCGTGGCGAAGAAGGGCAGCGGCTGGCCGATGAAGGTGGCAGCCGGTGGCCGCTACGACCCCTCGCCCTCGCTGCGCATCACGCACAGCGGCTTGGTGTCCACCGCCATGCTCGGCTTCAACGCCGTGGACGGCTTCAAGTACGGGCAGCAGGTGAAGCTGCAAAAAACGTTTGCCGACAGCACCCTGATACACCTCAACGCCAAGGCACGCTGGGCCTTCAGCCGCCAAGCGCTGATGTGGCACGTGGGCGGCAGCTACCTCTACCGCCCCGAGCGGCGGGCCGACCTCTTCTTCGAGCTTGGCCAAAGCAGCACGGACTACAGCAGCCACAACCCCGAATCGTTCATCAACAGCGCGCTGTCGCTGCTGATACACCGCAACTACAACCGCCTGTACGACCAGCGCTACGCCAGCGTGGGGCACAACATCGACGTAGCCAACGGGCTAACGCTGCAAGCCACCCTGTCGTACCACAACCGCTACCGGCTGGAGAACCACACGAACTTTTCCATCTTCCGCACCAAGGCCCGCTACGCCCCCAACCTCCCCGACAACCCCTACGTGGACAGCGAGCTTGCGCTCCACCACGCCGCCACCGCAAGCCTCACCGTGAGCTACACGCCGCGCTACTTCTACCGCATGAGGGGGCGCCAGAAGCGCATGGCCTACTCCGACTACCCCACCGTGCAGCTAACGT
>JAITMY010000083.1 GCA_031290755.1 Prevotellaceae bacterium | reverse complement strand
GAGTACGAGATGCTGCTCTGCGTGGTGTTGGTGAGCGACTCGTTGAGCGTCGTTTCGTTGTAGCGCCGGTAGCTGGAGCTGGTGAAGTTTACGCTGGCCGAAAAGGTTTTGTTGGGGCTGAACTTAGGGTCTTGCGTGTGCGTCCATTGCAGCGAGATGGCGCTGCTGGGGTTGTAGTCAGGGCTGCCCTCCTCGCCCACCACGTTGTAGGCGTAGCTGGCGCTCAGCCCGCCGCTGAAGTGGTACTTCCACCTGTAGCTGGAGCGCACCGAGGCACGCCACGAGCCTAAGGTGTAGTAGTCGCCGGTGAGCGTTGCATCGAAGTAGTCGTTGAACGCAAAGTAGTAGCCCCCCTCGCGGAAGTAGAAGCCACGGCTGGTTTCCTCGCCGTAGGAGGGGACAATGATGCCCGAGGCGCGGCTCGACGACTGGGGGAACATGCCGAAGGGGATGGCCAGCGGGGTGGGCACGTCCTCCAGCACGAAGTAGGCAAAGCCCATGACCACCTGCTTGTTGGGCACCACCTTGGCCCGCGACAGCGCCAAGTAGAAGTGCGGGTGCTCTTGGTCGCACGAGGTGTACTTCCCCCCCGCCACGTAAATGATGTTGTCCGGCATCCGCTTTATGGCCTCGCCGTGCAGGTAGCCGTCGCTTTGCTGGGTGATGACGGCGTAAATCTTCGCCTTCTTGGTCTCAAAGTTGAAGTACATGGAGTCCATCTCGAAGGTTTCGCTGCCCTGCTTGAACACGGGCTTGCCTACGGTGGCGTGGGTGGCGGTGTCGTAGAGGCCGCGGGCAAAGGCCACCTTCGTGCCCACGTTGAAGTCGATGTAGTAGGCCGCCAAGTCCATGTCCTGAAACTTCACGCTGGCGTTGCCGTAGATGAGCACGTGCTTTTCGGCGCCGAGCAGGTAGATGGTCGAGTCGTCGCCCTTGGAGTATATCGGGACGCTGATGGCGTTTTTGGCAATGCTGCTGTCGGCGCTCAGCGAATCCTGCGCCAGCAGCGAGTCCTGCGCCACCGGTAGCCGCAGCGAATCCGGCGCGGGCAGGGTGTCGCGCACCACCACCGGCGCCACCGCCGCAGTGTCCAAGGCTGGCTGCGCTGCGCCCCGCGCACAGCAGAGCGCGAGCACAGCGCAGGCAAGGTATCTGTTAAGGTTAGTGAACAACTGTTTGCTCTTAAAGTTATGTTTACTACTTTTGCGTGCCTGAATCGAAACAGGCGACAAAGTTACTTAAAAAAAACGATTTACCGAATGTTGCGAAAGATTGCTTTTGAACATGCAGGCCAACTTTTTGCTTTTCTTTGCGCAACGCTCACGCTGCTTGCCCCCTGCGCGGCCTTTGCCGATGTGTCGGCGAAGGGGAAAAAAAGTATGGTGCTGGTGATTGACCCCGGGCACGGCGGCCCCAGCTTGGGGGCACGCGGCTCATTTTCGCTGGAAAAAGACGTGGTGCTCAAGGTGGCTAAAAAGCTGGGGGCGCTGGTGGAGGAGGTTTACCCGGACGTAACCCTGCACTTCACCCGCACCACCGACACCCTCATCTCGCTCGAAGACCGCGGGGCGCTGGCCAACAGGCTGGGCGCCGACCTGTTCATCTCCATCCACGCCAACGGCAACCCCAGCAAGCTGCCCACCGGCACGGAAACCTACGTGATGGGCCTCGACAAGACGGATAAGAACATGGACGTGGCGATGAACGAGAACGCCGAAATCAGGTACGAGGACGGCTACGAGACCAAGTACGAGGGCTACGACCCCAGCTCGCCCGAGTCGTTCATCCTGTTTTCGTTCATGCAAAACGCGCACATGGAGCAGAGCCTCACGTTCGCTGCGCAGGTGGAGAAGGAGTTTTCGCGCCGCGTGCAGCCCTCCAGCCGCGGCGTGCGGCAGGGGCCTTTTCTGGTGCTGTGGAAAACCACCATGCCGAGCGTGCTCGTCGAAATAGGCTTCATCACCAACGCCGACGACGAGCGCTACATCACCTCCGAGCGGGGGCAAACCGAAATCGCCGAGTCCATTCTGGCCGCCTTGGGCAAGCACAAAAGCAGCTGGGAAAAGGGCAGGCTGGCCGCGCACCCCGCCACCACCACCGGCGAGGCCGACGCGCCGGAACCTCCCAAGGCGCGGCACGACAAGCCCGCCGCCCCCGCCTACAAGCCTGCCCCGAAGCCCGCCTACAACCCCCCGCCCAAGCCCACGGACAAGGTTACCTACCACGTGCAGATTTTTTCGACCTCCCGCCCGCTCAAAGAAAACGCCCGCGAGTTCAAGGGCTTAAAGGGCGTTGACCACTACCGCTACATGCAGGCCTACCGCTACTACGTGGGCAGCGCAAAGAGCGAAAGGGAGCTGAAAACGCTGCTGGCCACGACAAGGAAAAAGTTTCCGGATGCCTTCATCGTCCGGCTGCGAAACGGCAAGTCGGACAACTAACAGGGTGGGTAACGAAATGTAACGCAATTTAACAACGACGTAGGCATGTACACGGTATTTTCAGGCGCTCAGGAGCGGCGCATCGGCGAGGGCGAGTGGGGCGCCTTTTGCAGCGGCTACCAGCTGGTGGAGGCCGCCGGTGGCTTGGTAGCGAACCGCCACGGCGAGTACCTGATGATTTTTCGCAACGGCCTCTGGGATTTGCCCAAGGGCAAGCAGGAGGAGGGCGAGCGCCTCGCGCAAACCGCCCTGCGCGAGGTGATGGAGGAGTGCCACATCGACCGGCTCACGCTGCAAGCGCTGCTGGCCGTTACCTACCACACCTACGCGCTGCGCGGCGTGGAGGTGCTCAAGCGCACCAGCTGGTACGCCATGCGCTACGCCGGCGACCTGCGGCAGCTGCAACCGCAGCGGGAGGAAGGCATTGAGGTGGCGGAGTTTTGCACCGCCGAGGAGGCGGCCAAGCGCGTGGCCGCCGGCTACCCCTCCATCGCAAAGGTGTTTGAGGCTGCTTGGGGCAGGGTGAGGGAGCGCAGCTAACCGTTTTATATGTGTACCAGTGATTGAAAGTTTAGCTACATTTGTCCGATGAACTTTTTGAAAACAGCCATTGACGGCGTATGGATTATAGAGCCGCGGGTGTTTGCCGACGCCCGCGGCTACTTCATGGAATCCTTTCGGCAGGACTTGTTTGAGCAGCACGTGGGCAAGCTGAGCTTCGTGCAGGACAACGAGTCGAAGTCCGTGCGGGGGGTGCTGCGGGGGCTGCACTACCAGCTGCCGCCGTGCGCGCAGAGCAAGCTGGTGCGCGCCATTAGCGGGGCGGTGCTCGACGTGGCGGTGGACATCCGGGCAGGCTCGCCCACCTTTGGGCAGCACGTGGCGGTAACGCTCAGCGCGGACAACAAGCGCCAGCTGTTCATCCCCCACGGCTTTGCCCACGGGTTTTTGGTGCTCAGCGACGAGGCCGTGTTTTCGTACAAGGTGGACAACCCCTACTCGCCCACGTGCGAGCGCGGCATCCGCTTTGACGACCCGGACGTGGGCATAGCGTGGGGCATGGAGGCCGGCCTGCTGCTGCTTTCGGAAAAAGACAGGAGCGCCCCGACCCTGCGCGAGGCCGAGGTGTTTAAGTCATAACGTAACTTGTATTCTATAACATGGACAACGAATTTGAACCCAAACTGCTGGCATTTGTCTGCAACTGGTGCACCTACGCGGGGGCTGACCTCACGGGCACCAGCCGCATCAAGTACGCCTCGAATGTGAAGATAGTGCGCTTCCCCTGCACCGGTCGCATAGACTTTATGCTCGTGCTCAAAGCCTTTGCCAACGGCGCCGACGGCGTTATCGTGTCGGGCTGCCACCCCAACGACTGCCACTACACGTCGGGCAACTTCCACGCGCGGCGGCGGTGGATGTTGTTCCGCGAGCTGCTGGACTTCATGGGCATCGACGTGCGGCGCATACGCTTCTCGTGGGTGTCGGCAGCCGAGGGCGCCAAGTGGGCCGACGTGGTGAACAGCACGGTGGCGGCCATCCGCGAGCTGGGGCCGTACACCGACTACCAAAAGGCGGCGAGCTACTTGGCCGGCAACGAAGATGTGCTGCTTAACGAAAAGGAGGTAACGCTATGATAGAGCTACAGAATCGGGTGAAGTCGCTGCTTGCCGACAAGGAAATAGACCTGTTTATCGGCTACGGGCAGGGCACGCGCCTGCCGCGCCCGCTGCTGGCAGGCACGGCAGAGGAGGCCTCCGGCCTCGTGTTCGACGGCGCCTGCACAGGCAACCTTGCGGTGTACCTCACGCGCAAGGAGGTGGCCGGCAGCAAAAAGGTTGGCATCGCAGCCTCGTACTTTGCGCTGCGCAGCATCGTGCAGCTGCTGGCAGAGCACCAGCTGCGCGAAGAGCGCCTGCGCGTGTTTGCGCTGGCGCCCGGCGGCACCCTCAAGGAGCTGGCAGGCCTTGCCGAGGTGGAGCGCCACCTCGCCGAAACGCCCGTGCCCTCGCTACAGGTAGAGGACGACTGGGTGAAGGAAATCGACGCCATGCCGCCCAAGGAGCGCTGGGGCTACTGGCTGGGCGAGCTCTCCAAGTGCTTCAAGTGCTACGCCTGCCGCGCCGCCTGCCCCATGTGCTACTGCACAAAGTGCATCGTGGAGGTAAACCGCCCGCAGTGGGTGCAGCCCTGGGCGGCCGCGGCAAGCAACATGGAGTGGCAAATCAACCGCGTGATGCACCTTGCCGGCCGGTGCTCGGACTGCGGCGCCTGCGGCGCCGCCTGCCCCCTCGGCCTGCCGGTGCACATCCTGTCGCACAAAATGGTCGAAATCGTGGCGCAGCGCTTCGGCACACCCGAAGGCGGCAACGCCCTATCAACCTTTAAGCCCGACGACAAGGAGAATTTTATTGGCTAACACTTGCAAAGACCTTAGCGATGGAACAAACATACATATCGAGGGAAGCCCTGAAGAAGTGGCTAACGCAGCTCAACGGCGGCGGGCGACACCTCTACGCGCCGGCGGCGGGCGCCAACGGAAAGGTTGACTTCCGGCGGGTGAAGTCGGCAGACGAAGTAGCTATGGGGCACGTGCAGACCACGCAGTCGCCCAAGGGCATTGCCTTTCCGAGGGTGGAGAAGCTATTCTCCTACACCAAGGAGCAGGGCAAGGTGGCCGTGCAGGACTACGACCCCACGGCCATTCCCGAAACGGTGCTCTTCGGCCTGCACCCGTGCGACGCGGCAGGCTTCGGCGAGCTGGCCGCCATCTTCGGCTGGGACGGCCTGCGCGACAAGCCCTTCGACGAGCGCCGCAAGCGCATCACCGTGGTGAGCCTCAGCTGCACGAAGTGCGACGAGTACTGCTTCTGCACCTCGCTGGGCGGCAGCCCCGGCAGCGCGGCGGGCAGCGACCTGCTCCTCACGCCGCTGGGCGAGGAGGGCTACCTCGTGGAGCTGGCCACGGACAAGGGGCGGGCGCTGGTAGAACCCTGCGCCGCCCTCTTCGCCCCCGCCCCCGCCGCCGCCAGCAAGGAGGCGGCGCTGGCCAAGGTGCCGGTGCGCTTCGACGTGGAGGCCCTACAGCAGCGGCTGCCCGCGCTGTTCGAC
>JAITMY010000015.1 GCA_031290755.1 Prevotellaceae bacterium | reverse complement strand
AGTTTAAAACATACTCCACTGTAGCCGGCGGCTTTATGGGGCTGGTAGTAGGCTTCACGCTTATCGGCTTGTCGGTAAAGCGCACCCGCAAGGAGTACGAAATCAGCGATGCCAAATGCGTAAATTGCGCAAAATGTTTTGGGTATTGTCCGCAAAATAGAGCACTACAAGCTAAAGCAAAATGAAAAAGAACATCATTCGCAACATTGCCATCGTATCGGCAGTTTTCATCGTCGCCTTTGTGGCAATGCTGGTTACGAACTACTTTCAGGTGAAGGACGTCACCCCCCTGCAAACAGAGGTGGTTGAAATGCTCAAGCAGATTAACGACCAGAACGCAGGCAACGTAGCGCTACAGGAGCAAATTCGGCGGCTTGACCTGCTGGCGCGGAGGGCGTACTTTGTGCGCATGGACAATCTGCTGGTGGGCATTTACATCCTCGTGGCCATGCTGGCGGTGTTTTTGGTGTCGCTACACCTTTACTTTTCGGGCGCAAAAAACATACCCGACAAGCAAATTGCGCCCATTGACGAGTGGCTGATTAAAACCGACGCCCGCAAATATGTCCGCTGGGCGGCGGTGGGGTTTGCTACGGTGGCGCTGGTTTTCGCGCTGCTGTCCATGCCTGCGCTCAAGCTAGAGGTGGCTAAGCCATCGGAGGTGGCCGAAGTAGCAAGCGAGCAGGCAAACGTTGAGGCAGAACCCCAAGCGGAAAATCAGGCAGCGCCTGCGGCAGAGCAACCTGCGGAAACCCTTACGGCGCAAGCCGAAGCGCCCAACGCGGCCGCTGCTGCAAAAGATGAAGCGACGGCCAACGTTACGAAGGTTACGCACAACGGCTTTCGCGGCAACAGCTCAAACGCCGTGTCGGAAGCAAAAAATATTCCCACGCAGTGGAATTTGAAAACGGGCGAAAACATTGCGTGGACAAGCAAAATCCCGCGTGGCGGATTTAACTCGCCGGTGGTGAATGCAGGCAAAGTATTTGTCAGCGGCGCCGACGAGCAAGCCCGCGAGCTGTACTGCTACGACCTGCAAAGCGGCAAGCTGCTGTGGACAGCGCAGGCAGATAACATCGCCGGTTCGCCTGCCGCGATGCCTAAAACCACCGACGACACAGGGCTTGCCGCCTCCACCGTGGCCACCAACGGCAAGCAGGTGTGCGCCATTTTTGCCTCAGGCGACCTCATTTGCACCGATACGGATGGCAAGCGCCTGTGGGCAAAAAACCTCGGCGTCCCCGACAATCACTACGGCTACGCCTCGTCGCTGCTCGCCTACGGCAACGCGCTCATTGTGCAGTACGACAACACAAACACGCCTCGCCTGCTGGCGCTGGACATGGCCTCCGGCAAAGAGCTGTGGAGCAAAAACCGCACGGATAAAATTACGTGGAGCTCGCCCATCATTGCGCAGGTGGGCGGCAAACCGCAGCTGGTGCTCATGGGCAACCCCAGCATCACGGCGTACAACCCCACCAACGGCGAGCAGCTATGGCGGGTGGAGGGCTTGAACGGCGAGGTTGCCGCAAGCCCGTGCAGCGCCGCCGGCATGGTGTTTGGCGCAAGCGAGTACGCCTCGCTGATTGCGGTGGACGCCGCCGCCGGCACAAAGCTGTGGGAGGTCAACGACTACCTGCCCGAAGTGGCATCGCCCGTGGCCACCAAGGAAAACGTTTACGTGGCAACGAGCTACGGCATGTTGGCCTGCTACAATGCTAAGGATGGCACGCTGCGGCACTCGCACGAGTTGAACACCGAGTTCTACTCCTCGCCGATGATTGTCGAGGAGCGGCTGTACATTTTCAGCAACAGCGGAAAAATGTTTATCTACAACGCCAACAGCGAATTTGGCTTGGTAAGCTCCTTTGAAACCGGCGAGAAAACCTTCGCCACCCCCGCATTTGTGGACGGTAAAATTGTGGTGCGCACAGAAGGCGGGTTGTACTGCGTGGGGAAAAACTCATAATTCATCCTTATCCATTAAAATTATGCCCTGCAATTGTAGCCATAGTCCGGCGGAGTCCGAGGCGTTGATGCTCGCAAAAACCGATGCCATTATAGAGCGCATCGGCGCAGGGCGAAGCACCATCATCCCCTTGCTACAGGCGTTGCAGGGCGAGTTCAGCTACCTGCCTGCCGCCGCCATCGAGCGCGTGTATGCGCGAACCGAAATCGACCGCGCGCAGCTCATCAGCGTTTCCACATTTTACTCCCAATTTCGCCACGCGCCGCTGGGCAAGCATCTCATTAAAGTGTGCACCGGCACCGCCTGCCACGTGAAGGGCGCCAGCAACGTGTACGACGCTTTTTTTCGCCATTTAAAAATTGAAGAGGGCAGCGTTACCACGCGCGACCGTCTTTTTTCGGTAGAAAAAATTGCCTGTCTGGGCTGCTGCACGCTGGCGCCGGTGGTGCAAATTGACGAAAAAATTTACGGGCACGTAATGCCCGGCAGGGTGAACGAGGCGGTGGATGATTTTTTGGCGCTGCTGCAAAACAAGGAAAAAGAAGAGGCGCAGCAGGGCGAAAAGCAGGCAGCAGGCGAGGTGCGGCTGGGCATGGGGTCGTGCTGCATGGCCAGCGGGTCGGCGGATATTTACCGCGAGCTGAAAAACGCTTCGGCGCAGCTGGGCATCAGCGTGAGCATTAAGCCCGTGGGCTGCGTGGGCGTGTGCAACAAGGTGCCGCTGATAGACATCGTGCAGCCCAACGGCAGCATTGCCCGCTACCCCAACGTGAAAGCGGCGGAGATAAAAGAAATCCTGCACCATCACTTCCGCCCCGCGGGGTACCTGAAGCGCCTGAAAAACCGCATCATCGGCGAGGTGGACACCTTCCATACCGATGCTACGTGGGACAACGTCATTTGGAAAAACGAGCACGAGCGCACCGGCATTATCAACAGCTTTTTGTTCAACCAAAAGCACATCTCCACCGAAGGCTACGGCGTGCTCACGCCGCTCAACCTCGATGAATACTGCGCCCACGGCGGCTTCGAGGCGCTGCGCAAAGCGCTGTCCGTGCCGCGTAGCGAAGTTATCGACACTGTGCTCAAAAGCGGGCTGCGCGGGCGCGGCGGCGGCGGTTTTCTGACGGGAAAAAAGTGGGAAATTGTGGCCTCCGTTTCGGGCAAGCAAAAGTACATGATCTGCAACGGCGACGAGGGCGACCCGGGCGCATTCATGGACAGGATGATGCTCGAATCGTACCCCTTCCGCATCATAGAGGGTATGCTCATCGCGGCCTACGCGGTGGGCGCAGACAAAGGCGTGTTCTACATTCGCGCCGAGTATCCGCTGGCGGTGGAGCGCATTAAGGCTGCCATTGAGCTGTGCAGGGAGCGGGAAATTATTCCAAGGTCGGCAGAAAATAATGCAGCACTGGCGCAGGTGGACATCAGCGTTTTTGAGGGCGCCGGCGCTTTTGTGTGCGGCGAGGAAACCGCCCTCATTGCCTCCATTGAGGGCGAGCGCGGGTTCCCCAAGCAGCGCCCGCCGTACCCCGCCGTGCAAGGGCTGAACGCTCGCCCCACGCTGGTGAACAACGTGGAAACGCTCAGCCAAATTCCCTACATTGTGAAGCACGGGTACGAAAATTATTGCAGCGTGGGCACCGAAAAAAGCAAGGGCACCAAGGTGTTTGCGCTGGCCGGAAAAATCAACCACGGCGGGCTTATTGAGGTGCCTATGGGCATTACGCTCAACCAAATTATCGACGACATTGGCGGCGGCGTGGAGGGCAACCGCAAGCTGAAAGCCGTGCAAATAGGCGGCCCGTCGGGCGGATGTATCCCCGCGGAGCTGTGCGGTATGCAGGTGGACTTCGACGCCTTTAGCCGCCTCGGCGCCATGATGGGGTCGGGCGGCTTGGTGGTGCTCAGCGAGGCCGATTGCATGGTGGACGTTGCCCGCTACTTCCTGAGCTTCACCTGCGACCAGTCCTGCGGCAAGTGCACGTTTTGCCGCGTGGGTACGCGGCGCATGCTCGACCTGCTCGAAAAAATATGCAGCGGCCAAGCGGAGATGTCCGACATCGACAAGCTGGAGGAGCTGGCAAAAAGCGTGAAAAGCGCCTCGCTGTGCGGGCTGGGGAAAACCGCGCCCAACCCCGTGCTCACCACGCTGAAATATTTTCGCCACGAGTATGAGGAGCACGTAAGCGGCGTGTGCCGCACCGGCACCTGCAAAAACATGGTGAAGTACGAAGTTACCGACCGCTGCATTGGCTGCACCAAGTGCGCCAAGGCCTGCCCCGTGGACGCCATCCCCTACACGCCCTACGAGGTGCACAGCATCGACACCGAAAAATGCGTACAATGCGGGCTGTGCATCGAGGAGTGCAGCTACGATGCGATACGGAAAATAGGAAAGCTCACGAGCAATAGCGCAACAAAACCATGAAGATAACCATCAATAGCCGCGAGGTGGCCGTGCGCGAAGGCGACACCCTGATTGAGGTGGCCGCACGTGAGGGCATTGCCATACCCTCGCTATGCTACGCCAAAGGTGCGCAGCACAAGTCATCGTGCATGGTGTGCGCCGTGAAGAACCTCGGCACGGGGCAAGTAATCCCCTCCTGCACCACCCTCGCCACCGAAGGGATGAGCATTGACACCGAAAGCGACGAGGTGCAGCTCATGCGCCGACTTTCGCTCGAGCTGCTGCTGAGCGACCACCGCGCCGACTGCGAAGCCCCCTGCAAAGTCGCTTGTCCGGCGGGGCTTGACATCGCCGCCATGAACCGGCTCTACGACAGGGGCGAACACGACAGCGCGTTGGCGCTGCTGCGCGACAGCCTCGTTATTCCGGCCACGCTGTGCTACATTTGCAGCGCCCCGTGCGAAAAAGTGTGCCGCCGAAGCGACGTTGACCATGCCGTGGCCATCCGCGAAATCAAAAAAGCGCTGGTGGCGCAAGCCTCGCCGGAGAAGATACAAAGCGTTGCCGGCAACGGTAAAAAGGTGGCCGTGCTGGGCGCTGACCCCGCGGGGCTTGCAGCAGCCTACCACCTGCGCAAGCGTGGCTACGACGTTACGGTGTTTGAAAAGCTGCCGGAAATTCTTACACCGCACATTCCGGCAGGGCAGGTGCCCGCGGACATTGTAAGCGTGGAGGTGGAGGTGCTCAAGCGTATGGGCATTGCGCTACGCTGCGCTGCGGAAAGCCCCGTACTCGCTG
>JAITMY010000109.1 GCA_031290755.1 Prevotellaceae bacterium | reverse complement strand
GGCGTGGGGCTGTTCAAGTCCGAAACCCGCGACACGTTCCTCAAGGTAGAGCAGCGCGGCGACAGCTTCGCGCTCGCCTGCGAGGAGGGCGTGAGCACGGGCAAGCTCGACAAGGGCTGCCTCGTGTTCAACACCGAGCGCGAGGCGGGCTACGTGGCCGCGGTGGTGGACGGCGCGGGGCGCGCCGCCGCCGAGCCGCAGGGGTGGGCCGAGGGCTTCCTGCGCCTCTGCCCACGGCGCGACGAGTACTTCAACACCCAGCAGGTGATGGCGCTCTGCCGAGACTTCGTGCACGAAGAGCTGCCCCAGCAGCTCGGCTACTCCAAGGCCGACCAAGCCGCCCTGCTCAGCAAGTCCGTGCAGTTCTTCAGGGAGAAGGACAGCTTCAACCTCGGCGAGTTCAACAGCGAGGTCATGGCGCAGCCCGAAGTCATCGAAAGCTTTGCCCGCTACAAGGCCGACTACCAGCAGGCGCACGAGGTGGAGCTGGCCGACGACTTCGCCATCTCCGGCGACGCCGTGCGCCGGCAGGCACGCTCGCTCAAGAGCGTGATTAAGCTCGACAAGAACTTCCACATCTACGTGCACGGCGACCGCCAGCTCATCGAGCAGGGCACGGACGAGCAGGGGCGCAAGTTCTACCGCCTATTCTACCAAGAGGAGAAGTAGCCCATGAACCCCATCAACATCTACTGCGAAAACAACGGCGTGACCAAGGCCTACCTGCCGGGCGTGTCGCTGCTGGAGGTGGCGCGCGACCAGCAGGTAGCGCTGCCCTCGCCCGCGCTCGCCGCGCTGGCCAACCACCAGCTCAAGGAGCTGCGCTACGAGCTGTTCGCCCCCCACTCCGTGCAGTTCATCGCCTACGCCCACCCCGACGGGCAGCGATGCTACCAGCGCTCGCTCACCTTCCTGCTCCAGAAGGCCGTGCGCGACGTGCTCCCCGCCTACGCCCTCAGCGTGCAGCACTCGGTGGCCAGCGGCTTCTACTGCGAGCTTGAGGGCAGCGACGACCTCAGCCTCTCCATGGTGGGCGCCCTGGCGCGGCGCATGACCGCCCTCGCCGAGGCCGACCTCCCCTTCGAGAAGGCAAAGATACCCACGCCCGAAGCCATCGCCCTCTTCCTACAGCACGGGCACGTGGAGAAGGCGCGGCTACAGCAAACCCGCGGCAAGCTCTACACCTCGGTGTACTACCTCGACGGCTACGCCGACCACTTCTACGGCCCCCTCGTGCCCTCCACCGGCTACCTCCGCTGCTTCGGGCTGGTGCCCTACTACAGGGGGATGCTCCTCATGTTCCCCAAGGCCGACCAGCCCGACGCGCTGCTCGGCATCGCCCCGCAGCAGAAGATGTTCGACATCTTCCGCGAGCACAAGCGCTGGGTGGACATCCTGCAAGCGGGCACCGTGGGCAAAATCAACGAGCTGGTGCAGCAGGGGCGCGGCGGCGAGCTGATAAAAGTGTCGGAGGCGCTGCACGAAAACAAGTACGCCCACCTCGCCGCCGAGGTCGCCTCGCGCAGCGGCGAGGTGAAGCTCGTGCTCATCGCCGGCCCCTCGTCAAGCGGCAAAACCACCACCTCCAAGCGCCTCGCCGTGCAGCTCATGGTGGCCGGCCTCACCCCAAGGGTGGTGGAAATGGACAGCTACTTTGTCAACCGCGAGCAAAGCCCCCGCGACGAGCAGGGCGAGCTCGACTTCGAGAGCATCCACGCCGTGGACCTCGCGCTGTTCAACGACCACCTTGGCCGGCTGCTGCGCGGCGAGCGCGTGCTGCTCCCCAAGTTCAACTTCGACAGCGGCCAGCGCTACTACGACAACACCTACATGGCGCTGGGCGAAAAGGACATCCTCGTGGTGGAGGGCATCCACGCGCTCAACCCCCAGCTCACCGAGGCCATCCCCCTCCGCCACAAGCTGCGCATCTACGCCTCGGCGCTCACGTTCATCAGCTTCGACGCCAACAACCGCATCGCCACCACCGACAACCGCCTCGTGCGACGCCTTGTGCGCGACGCCGCCACCCGCGGCGCCACCGCCGCCGCCACCCTCCACCGCTGGGCCAGCGTGCGCCGAGGTGAGGACAGGAACATCTTCCCCTTTCAGGAGAACGCGGACGTGATGTTCAACTCCTCCCTGCTCTACGAAATCAGCGTGCTGCGCCGCTACGCCGAGCCGCTGCTGCACCGCGTGCCCCCCAGCGACGAGGCCTACGCCGACGCCTCGCGCCTCCTCAAGCTCCTGAGCTGCTTTGAGCCTATAAGCCCCGACGACGAGCGAAGCATCCCGCCCACCTCCGTCCTCCGAGAGTTCATCGGCGGCAGCAGCTTCACCTACTAAAAAAACCTAACAAGTAAACACCTATGAACACCTTTGGCAGAAAATTCAGGATTAGCATCTTTGGCGAGTCGCACGGCGCGGCGCTGGGCGTGTGCGTTGACGGCTGCCCCGCCGGCCTCGCCCTACAGCCGGCGGACTTTGCGGGCGACTTGCGGCGCCGCCGCGCCGGCACCCGCGGCACCACCCTGCGCTTGGAGGACGACGCGCCGGAGCTGCTCTCCGGCGTGCTCGACGGCGCGACCACCGGCGCCCCCATCGCCATCATCTTCCGCAACGCCAACACCCGCTCCGGCGACTACGCCGACGTGCTGCGCACGCCCCGCCCGGGGCACGCCGACTTCGTGGCCCAGCGCAAGTTTGGCGGCTTTGCCGACTACCGGGGCGGCGGGCACTTCTCCGGCAGGCTCACGCTGGGGCTGGTGGCCGCCGGCGTGGTGGCCAAAAAGGTGCTGGGCAGCGTGGCGGTGAGCGCCGCCATCGTGGAGCTGGGCGGCGTGAAGTTCGGCGAGCACGACGCCGCGCTCAACGCCGCCATCGCCGAGGGCGACTCGCTGGGCGGCCTCATCGAGTGCACCGTAGCCAACCTCCCCGTGGGCTGGGGCGAGCCTTTCTTCGACTCCGTGGAGTCGCTCATCAGCCACCTCGTGTTTGCCATCCCCGGCATCCGCGGCGTGGAGTTCGGCAGCGGCTTTGCCGCCGCGCGGCAGCGCGGCAGCGAGCACAACGACGCGCTGGTGGCGGCCAGCGGCGCCACGGCCACCAACCACGCGGGCGGCGTCAACGGCGGCATCAGCAACGGCAACGCCCTCTGCTTCCGCGTGGCCGTGAAGCCCACGGCGAGCATCAGCAGGGTGCAGCAAACGTTTGACATGGAGCTGGGCGAGCTGGGAACCCTCGCCGTGAGGGGGCGGCACGACATCTGCTTTGCCCTGCGCGTGCCGGTGGTGCTGGAGGCCGCCACCGCCATCGCCCTGGCCGACCTCCAGCTGCTGGCGTAGCCGCCGCCCGATTACCTGTCAAGTAATCGCCCGATTACCTATCAAGTAACCGAGCGATTACCTGTCAAGTAACCGAGCGTTTACCTGTCGGGTAACCGCCCGTCTGCGGTCGGCGCAAGGTAGCGCCGCGCCAGCGCGGTGATGTACTTCCCCACGATGTCGAACTCAAGGTTCACCACCGTGCCCTTGCGGATGGCGTGGAAGTTGGTGTGCTCGTAGGTGTAGGGGATGATGGCCACCCCAAAGCCGCCGGGCTGTGCGCCCACCACGGTGAGGCTTACGCCGTTCACGGCCACCGAGCCTTTTTCGACGGTGATGTTGTCCGTCGCCGCGTCGTAGGCAAAGGTGTAGTACCAGCTGCCGTCGGCCTCGGCCACCCCTTGGCACACCGCCGTCTGGTCCACGTGCCCCTGCACGATGTGCCCGTCGAGCAGGCTGCCCGCCTTCATGCTTCGCTCCACGTTCACCTCGCTGCCCACGCAGAGCAGGCCGAGGTTCGACTTTTGCAGCGTTTCGCGCACGGCGGTAACCGTGTAGGTGGCCGCGTCGCAGCGCACCACCGTAAGGCACACGCCGTTGTGGGCTACGCTCTGGTCAACCCGCAGCGCCCCCGCAAAGGGGCACGCCAGCGTGAGGTGCAGGTTCTCCCTGTCCTTCTCTAAGGCCACCACCGTGGCGGCGGCCTCCACAATACCTGAAAACATAGGTCAACATTTATGAGGGTTAAGCGCTGCGCTCCCTGCGCAGCGGCAGCGCTAAGGTAGGAAAATATTCTTAACTTTGGGCATTGAACTAACGAAGCTAAACAATGAGCATGAACGAGCAAATCTTAGACGTGCTGTCGCGGGTGGTGCACCCCGACGGCGACCAGAGTATTGTGGCGCTGGGGCTGGTGGAGGCCCCGCGCGTGGAGGGGCAGCGCATCAGCGTAGCGCTGCGCTTCCGCAGGGCGCGCGACCCCTTTGCCGAGGCGCTGCGGCGGCAGAGCGAGCAGGCGCTGCGGGAGGCCTTTCCGGGCTACGAGGCCGCCGTGGAGGCGACGTTCCCCGCCCCCGCTGCGCCTCCCGCTTCGCCCCCCGAAGGCGGAACGAAGCCGGCGAAGAGCGCCCCCCGTGCGCTGGAGGGCGTGCGCCACGCCGTCGCCGTGCTGTCGGGCAAGGGCGGCGTGGGCAAGTCCACCGTGGCGGCGAACCTCGCCGTTGCGCTGGCGCAGCGGGGCTACCGCGTGGGGCTGCTGGATGCGGACATCTACGGCCCGTCTATCCCCAAGATGTTCGGCGTGGAGGGCGTCAAGCCCCTGCTG
>JAITMY010000172.1 GCA_031290755.1 Prevotellaceae bacterium | reverse complement strand
GGGGTTGCTTTTTGCCTTTGCCATTATCGCCACCGGCTTATACTTTTCATACAACTTAATTATGGCAGACAAAAATGTATTTGGGACTATTTTCACTGGTGCAACGCTGATAGCCGCTGGTTCTATTTTCATCAAAGTAAGAAAAAAACCGTTAACCACTAAATAATATGCTTCGTAAACTGACCATCGCCATGACTGTAGCCACTTTAGCTACCGCTTGCTCCACCGCCGAGCACAACCCTTTTCTGGAGGAGACCCAAACGCCCTACGGGGCGCCGCCCTTCGACAAAATTAAGCCGCAGCACTACCTGCCTGCCTTTGAAGAAGGCATGAGGCGGCAGCGCACCGAGCTGGACAGCATTGCCGGCAGCGCCGAGCAGCCCTCCTTTGCCAACACCATCGAGGCGCTGGAGCTGAGCGGGAAGCTGCTAAAGCGCGTGCAGGCCGTGTTCTTCAACCTCGTGGAGGCCGAAACAAGCGCCGAGCTGGACAAGCTGGCAGAGCAAATAACGCCTGTCATGGCGCAGCATCAGGACAACATCCTGCTCAACGACCGCCTGTTTGACAGGGTAAAGGCCGTGTACGCCCAGCGCTCGGCGCTAACGCTGAGCACGGAGCAGCAGCGGCTGCTGGCCAACACGTACAAAAAGTTTGTGCGCGGCGGCGCCAGCCTCGACCCCGCCGCCAAGGACAAGCTGCGCAGGGTGAACGAGCAGCTCTCAACGCTGATGCTCAAGTTTGGGCAAAACCTGCTGAGCGAAACGAACGCCTTCAAGCTGGTGGTGGAAAGCAAGGACGAGCTGGCCGGCCTGCCCGCCTCGACGGTGGAGGCCGCCGCCGACAGCGGCAGGTGGGTGTTCACCCTCAAGAACCCCAGCCTGATGCCATTTTTGCAGTACGCCGACAGCCGCGAGCTGCGCCGGCAAATGCTTACGGCCTACGCCAGCCGCAGCAACAACGGCAACGACAAGGACAACAACGCCATTATCGCCGACATCGTGAGCCTGCGCGTGCAGAAGGCAAACCTGATGGGCTACGCCACCTACGCCGACTACGCGCTGGAGGACTGCATGGCCAAAACGCCGCTGGCCGTGTACAACATGCTCGACCAGCTCTGGCAGCCCGCGCTCGGCAAGGCCAAGCAGGAGGCGCACGACCTGCAAGCGCTCATCGACGCGGGCAAGGGCGGCTTCGCGCTGCAACCCTCCGACTGGCGCTACTACGCCGAGCTGCTGCGCCGGCAGCGCTACGCCCTCGACGAGGAGGAGCTACGCCCCTACTTTAAGCTCGAAAGCGTGCGCAACGGCATCTTCACCCTCGTAGAAAAGCTGTACGGCGTAACGTTTAACCCCATCACCGACGTGCCGCTTTACCACAAGGACGTAACCTGCTTCGGCGCCTACGACAACGGCGAGCTGCTGGGGCTGCTCTACCTCGACTTCTTCCCCCGCAGCGGCAAGCGCGGCGGCGCGTGGATGACCAACTTCCGCGAGCAGCACACCCACGACGGGCTGCGCGTAGCCCCCATAGTGTCGGTGGTGTGCAACTTCTCGCCCCCCACGGCCAGCGCCCCCGCGCTGCTCACCACAGACGAGGTGGAAACCTTCTTCCACGAGTTCGGCCACGCGCTCCACAGCCTCTTCTCCCAATGCCAATACCAGAGCATTGCCGGCACCAACGTTGACCGCGACTTTGTGGAAATGCTCTCGCAAATTATGGAGAACTGGGCGTTCCGACCGGAGCTCCTACAGCTTTACGCCAAGCACTACCAAACCGGCGAGGTAATCCCCGCGGCGCTGGTGAGCAAGCTCGTGGAGGCCGCCCAATACGGGCAGGGCTTCAAAACGGTGGAGTACATCGCCGCCTCGTGGCTCGACATGGACTTCCACACCATAAAGGACACGGCGCGGGTTGACGTGCAGCAGCGCGAGCGCAGCTCCATGACCAACATCGGCCTCATCCCCGAAATCCTGCCGCGCTACCGCACCACCTACTTCAACCACATCTTCTCCAGCTCGAGCTACGAGGCAGGCTACTACAGCTACCTCTGGGCAGAGGTGCTCGACGCCGACGCCTTCGAGCAGTTCCTGAAAACAGGCGACGTGTTCAACCGCAGCGTGGCCACAACCTTCCGCAAGTGCATACTTGAGCGCGGCGGCACAGAGGACGCCATGACGCTCTACCGGCGGTTCCGCGGCAGCGAGCCGAGCATTGCCCCGCTGCTCAAGCGGAGGGGGTTAACCATCGGCAGCTAAGGCCCATGCCCTCGGTTCTCTTACGCGCCGTGGAGCCGCTGGACTTGGAGCTGCTCTACGAGTGGGAAAACAACCCCGACCTGTGGGGGGTGGGCGACACGCTCGCGCCCCTTTCGCGCAGCGCCCTACAGCGCTACCTTCAGGAGGCACAGCAAGACCTGTACGCCGCCCGCCAGCTGCGCCTGATGGTGGACATTCGGGAGGACGACGGCCTGCGGGCTACCGTGGGCGCCGTTGACCTGTTCGACTTCGACCCCCGCCACCTGCGGGCAGGCGTGGGGGTGCTCATCTACGACCCCGCCATGCGCCGCAAGGGGTACGCCACGCAAGCCCTACAGCAGCTTGTCCGCTACGCCTTCGGCACGCTGCGCCTGCACCAGCTGCACTGTAGCGTGGCCGAAGGCAACGCGGCCAGCATAGCCCTGATGCGCAAGCTGGGGTTTGAAACCTCCGGCGTGAAAAAAGATTGGCGTGCAGCAGGGCAGGCCTACGAAAACGAACTCTTTATGCAGCTCATCTATGAAGCGACTACCCTTTACCCTTAGCCTGCTGCTGCTCGCCGCGGCAGCCCACGCCGCACCCCACCGCGACTCGGTAAAAACAGGCTGGAACTTCGGCGCCCTGCCCGCCATCTCGTTCGACAGCAACCTCGGCTTTCAGTACGGCGGGCTGGTCAACCTCTTCTACTTCGGCGACGGAAGCAGCTACCCCCAGTACCTGCACTCGGTGTACGCCGAGGTGTCGCACTACACCAAGGGCACCACCGTGTTCCGCGCCTACTACGACTCCAAGCACCTGCTGCGCGGCCTGCGCACCACCGTTGACGCGGCCTACTTCACCGACAAGATGATGAAGCTCCACGGCTTCAACGGCTACCAGGCGGCCTACCACCCCGAGTACACCGAGGAGGGCAGCTTCGGCGAAGGCTTCTACAGCTACAACCGCAACCTGATGCGCGTGGTGAGCACCCTGCAAGGCAGCCTCGGCCACGGCTTCGGCTGGGCAGCAGGGCTTGACCTCTACGCCTGCAAAACCGGCGCGGTGGACAAGGCGGGGCTGGGCCTGCCCCCCACCCCCACGGCCTACGAGCTCTACGTGCAGGGCGGCGGCATCCGCAGCGAGGAGGCCGACGGCGGAGCGCACCTCTACCTCAAGGGCGGGCTGATGTACGACACCCGCGACTTTGAGCCAAACCCCATGCGCGGCCTCTGCACCGAGCTGCTGCTGCTCGCCTCGCCCGACGTGGAGCGCCGGGGCAACACCCACGTCAAGCTTAGCCTCGTGCACCGGCAGTACTTCACCCTCCTCCCGCAGACCCTCTCGCTCGCCTACCGCCTCGGCTACCAAGGCACCCTGCTGGGGCGCACGCCGTGGTACCTCCAGCAAAACCTGCACGTGCTCGTGCTCCGCAAAAACCTCTCGGAAGGGCTGGGCAGCTCGAGCACCATGCGCGGCACGGTGCGCAACCGCATTGTGGGCGACGGCGTGGCCTTTGCCAACGCCGAGCTCCGATGGAAAATCGTGCACTTCCGCCTCATCGGCCAAAACTGGTACGTCGCCACCAACCCCTTTGTGGACGTGGGCATGGTGGTGCTCCCCTACCGCGAGGCCGCGCTGCGGCAAATGCAGGAGCGCATCGGCCTGCTGGGCGACGCCGAGCTGGTGGCGGGCGGGCGCGAAACCCCGCACGCCTGCGCCGGCGTTGGCCTTCAGGTCGTCATGAACCAGAACTTCATCGTGTCCGCCGACTTCGGCAAGGCGCTCGACCGGCGCGACGGCGACAGCGGCCTCTACATCGGGCTGAACTACCTCTTTTAGCCGCCCTCCTGCGCTTTCGCGGATACCTCGCCGAGCTGGAAGCCCTGAAGAAGCAGCATGGTAGCAAATAATCGCACATTTTAAGTAAAAAATCACCCCATGCAGCACCTGCTATGCTTTTTTTACTACCTTTGCGC
>JAITMY010000115.1 GCA_031290755.1 Prevotellaceae bacterium | reverse complement strand
CTTTGAGGCAAAAGTGTATGAAATGTATGGGGATATGAATCGGGTAAAGCTACGCATCAGCAACACCGTCGATTCAATTATGTTGAATGAAGATGCCAGAAACATTGAGTCAATACCTGAAAAATGGGGCGACTTGGTAATTACTTCGCCCCCCTACGCCAACAACTACGACTATGCCGACGCTACCCGCCTTGAAATGACATTTTGGGGAGATATAAATGGGTGGGCTGATTTACAGGACAGCGTGAGAAAACATTTGGTGAGGGCATGCACGCAGCATGTTTCAAATTTAGGAAATGATATTTATGCGATACTGTCCAACCCAAAATTATCGGTAATTCAACCGGAGCTTTGGGAGGTTTACGAAACCCTGAAAGAGGAAAGATTAAAGCATGGCGGAAAGAAGAATTACCATTTGATGGTAGCTGCCTACTTCAACGATTTGGCAGAAGTGTTTCATTCGCTACGGCGGGTTACAAGCGATAATTGCAAAATGTGCTTTGTAGTGGGCGATTCGGCACCTTACGGAGTTTACGTCCCAGTGGATAAATGGCTCGGAGAGCTGGCTGTCCAAGCCGGATTTGGCAGCTATTCATTTGAAAAGTTGAGAGACCGCAATGTAAAATGGAAAAACAGAAAACACACAGTGCCCCTGCAAGAAGGAAGGCTCTGGATAAACAGCTGAAGTATGGCAGAATCATTATCACATAAGTTCGGACAAATCATCGGTGAACTTTTGGAGCTGGCAGTAGAGCCTCACCTGCAAAAGTTTGCAAAAAAGCACAAGCTCTACCTTGATAAAAAAGGTGAGAGAAAAGCGCGGGCAGGAAAAAAGGTGTCGTGGACGGACGATAAAGGAAATTCGCACGACTTAGACTTTGTATTAGAACGAGGCGGGACAGCAGCAACAGTAGGCGTTCCCGTGGCTTTCATTGAGTCGGCATGGCGACGATACACAAAACATTCCCGCAATAAAGCGCAGGAGATACAAAGCGCCATACTTCCTTTGGTTAGCACGTATAAACATGCCGCGCCGTTTATGGGCGTAGCTTTAGCCGGAGTGTTTACCGAAGGAGCATTAACGCAGCTCAAATCGCTTGGGTTTGGAGTTCTGTATTTTCCTTACAGCACGGTGATAAAATCATTCGCGAAATTTGGTATAGATGCTGCGTTTGACGAGACCACACCTGAATCGGATTTTAAAACTAAGATTGACTGCTGGAATAAGCTGGCGAATAAAGAGGAGGTCGCAAAAGAACTTCTAAGATTAAACAAAAAGAACGTTAGTGAGTTTCTGACCCTACTTTCATCCGCCGTATCACGCTACGTTGAGCGAATAACTATTTTGCCGCTATATGGACAAGAGGCCGTCGCAAGTAGCGTCGCAGAAGCCATTGGCTTTCTACAAAAGTGTGCCGAAGGCAGCTTGAAGTTTCCGTTAGCCAAATATGAAATCGTCATCAAATACAATACCGGCGACCGAATAGAAGCCTGCTTCAAAAATAAAAAAGACAGTATAAACTTTTTAGAGACCTACCTATGAGTACCCTATCTAACTTACCAACTTTCGTGCGGGTAGCGGCAAGGCAGGTAAGCGCCTCCGCGCTCTTCTGCCTCCTCCTTGCGCTCTGCCTGCCGGCAAGCGCGGCGGACATTTACGTGTCGCCGCTGGGGTCGGACAAGGGCAGCGGAGCGCCTGCGCAGCCTGTGGCCACGCTGCACGCTGCGCTGCGCCGCGCACGCGAGCTGCGCAGGCTGGGCGACCCGTCGGTGGAGAACGGCGTGCGCATTGTGGTGGCGGGGGGCACCTACCGCCTGACGGAGCCTGTTATGATACGCCCCGAGGACAGCGGCACGGAGAATAGCCCCACCATCATTGAGGCCGCGGCGGGCGAGGCGCCGGTGCTGAGCGGCGGGCTGCCGGTGGGAGCGTGGCAAAAGGCCGGCGCCGTGGCAGGCCTGCCCGCGGCGGCGCAGGGCAAGGTGTGGGTGGCCGAGGCGCCCAAGGCGGGCGGGCGAGGCTTCACGTTCCGCCAGCTGTGGGTGAACGAGCAGAAGGCCGTCCGCGCACAGCACGCGGAGGCCGACAGCCTGCCCCGCATCCTCTCGTGGGATGCGAAGCAGGAGGAGTGCCGCATTCCGGCGCCCGCAGGCCGGTGGGGCGACGTGGGCGCTATGGAGATGCTCATCCTCCAGCGCTGGGCGGTGGCCGTGCTGCGCGTGAAGGCGCTACAGGTGAAGGACGGCGCGGCGCGAGTAACCTTCCACGAACCCGAAAGCCGCATACAGCTGGAGCACCCGTGGCCAAGCCCCGTGGTGTCGGAAAGGGGCAACTCGGCCTTCGCGCTGTGCAACGCCGTTGAGTTCCTCGACAAGCCCGGCGAGTGGTTCTTGGACGAGAAGGCCGGCAAGCTGCTCTACTACCCCCGCGCGGGCGAGGACATGCGCACGGCCACCGCCGTAGCCCCCCTGCTCGAAACGCTGGTGCAGGTCGAGGGCAGCGCCGACAGGCCGGTGGAGCACGTTTACATCAGCGGCATCGGCTTTGCCCACAGCACGTGGCTACGCCCTTCGCTACAGGGGCACGTGCCGCTACAGGCGGGCATGTACCTGCGCGACGCCTACAAGCTGCCGCAGCCCGGCCTGCCCTGGGATGCGCAGCTGGAGAATCAGGCGTGGGTAGGCCGGCAGCCCGCAGCGGTGGCCGTGAGCGGCGCCCGCAACATCCGCTTCGCCCGCTGCACCTTTGCGCAGCTCGCGGCCACAGGCCTCGACTTCACGTGGGGCGCAAGCCACAGCCGCGTGGAGCGCTGCACCTTTAGCGACGTGGGCGGAAGCGCCATCGTGGGCGGCGCATTTCAGGAGGGCGGCGTGGAAACCCACGTGCCCTACGACCCCGCCGACAAGCGCGCGCTGTGCCACCACCTCCGCCTCTACGGCAACCGCATTGCCAACGCGGCCAGCGAGGACTGGGGATGCGTGGGCATCAGCATCGGCTACGCGCACGACGTGGCCATTGAGCGCAACGAGCTGAGCGACCTGCCCTACTCCGGCATCTGCGTGGGCTGGGGGTGGACTAAGCGCGTGAGCTGCATGAGGAACAACCGCATCGCGGGCAACCACGTGCACCACTTCGCCAAGCGGCTCTTCGCCGCGGGAGGGCTGTACACCCTCTCGGCGCAGCCGGGCACCACCATCTGCGGCAACTACGTGCACGATATGGTGCGCTCGCCCTACATGCAGGAGCCGGAGTACTGCTACTACATCTACCTCGACGGCGCCTCGTCCTACATCGCGGTGCACGACAACTTCTGCCCCGAGGCCACCTTCGGCGAGAACAACCCCGGCCCGGGCAACACGTGGAGAGACAACGGGCCAACGGCTGCCGACAGCCTGCGAAGCGCCGCGGGGCTGCCGTCGGCCAGCGAACAGCATCAACCTTACTAAAAGGACAAGGCCATGAAGCAAACCAACTACCACCTCTTCGACTTCTTAGACTTCGACCCCGAGCTGCCGGGCAGCGAGTGGCTATGGCGCGCCGGCACGCCCACCGACATTGAGGAGGTGCAGGGCGACGTGGCGCTCACCGTCCCCTTCCGGCGGCAGCGGCAGTCGGGCGAAATGTGCGCCGACCCCAGCGTGCCCCCCAAGCCCTACCGGCTCATCATCCGGCAGTACGGCGACAAGATACTGCGCCTCTACGTCGGGTTCGACGGCGAGGAGCAGCCCGCCGCCTCCGAGATGCTGGCGCTGGCCCCCGCGCTCGCCCCCACCCCCCTGCACGTGGAGCGGGGGGAGGGCGCGTGGCGCATCCTCGACCGGCAGGGCAGGCTCAAGGCCCTTGTCAACCTCACGCCCCCCGCGGTGGACTGGTGGAGCGACCTGCTGCCGCCGCCGGACGAGACGCTCGACCTCGCCCTCTTCCCCGACGGGGAGCGCGAGGTGCGCCTAAGCGCCTACGACCAGTTCTCGCCCTCGCGCCACGACGCGCTGGCGCTGGCCTACGTGGAAAAGAGCGGCAGCAGCCACCGCGCCACCCTGTCCCTCGCCGCCGCGCCCGACGAGGTGTTCGCGGGCACCGGCGAGCGCTTCGCCAAGATAGACCTGTCGGGCCGCACCTTCCAGCTCAAGAACCAAGACGGGCAGGGCGTGAACAACCGCCGCACGTACAAGAACATCCCCTTCTACCTGTCGAGCCGCATGTACGGCCTCTTCCTGCACACCTCCGCCTACGCGAAGCTCTCGCTGGCCGACCACTCCACCCGCTCGGTGCAGCTGCTCAACGAGCAGCCGCAGCTCGACGTGTTCCTCATCGGCGGCGGCACCCCCGAAGAGATACTGCGCGGCTACCGCGGCCTCACCGGCTTCCCCGCCATGCCGCCCCTGTGGAGCTTCGGCACGTGGATGAGCCGCATGACCTACTTCTCTGCCGACGAGGTGCGCACCGTGTGCCGCCGCCTCCGCAGCGAGGGCTACCCCTGCGACGTGATACACCTCGACACCGGCTGGTTCAAAACCGACTGGCTCTGCGAGTGGAAGTTCAACCAAGAGCGCTTCCCCGACCCCCAGCAGTTCATCCGCGAGCTGCGCGAAAGCGGCTTCCGCGTGAGCCTGTGGCAGCTGCCCTACGTGGCCGACAAGGCCGAGCAGCTGCCCGAGGCGCAGGCCAACCGCTACATCGCCCCGCTCACCAAAGCCCGCGAGGCCGACGGCTCCAACTTCAGCGCCCTCGACTACGCCGGCACCATAGACTTCACCTACCCCAAGGCCGTGGCGTGGTACAAGGCGCTGCTGCGCCCCCTGCTCGGCATGGGCGTGGCCTGCATCAAGGCCGACTTCGGCGAAAACATCCACATGGACGCCACCTACCACGGCATGAAGCCCGAGCTGCTCAGCAACCTCTACGCCCTGCTGTACCAAAAGGCCGCCTACGAGGTTACCAAGGAGGTTACGGGCGAGGGCATCATCTGGGCGCGGGCAGGCTGGGCTGGCTGCCAGCGCTACCCCCTGCACTGGGGCGGCGACGCCGCCTGCTCGTGGGACGGCATGGCCGGCTCGCTCAAGGGCGGCCTCCACCTCGGCCTGTCAGGCTTCGGCTTCTGGAGCCACGACGTGCCCGGCTTCCACGGCGTGCCCAGCTTCATGAACGCCCCTATCCCCGACGAGCTGTACGTGCGCTGGACGCAATTCGGAGTATTCTCCTCCCACCTGCGCTACCACGGCACCTCGAAGCGCGAACCCTACGAGTTCCCCCGCGTGCAGGAAATCGTGAAGCGCTGGTGGCGCCTCCGCTACCTGCTGCTGCCCTACATCGTAGCCCAGAGCCAGAAGGTTACCGCCAGCGGCTACCCCCTGCTGCGGGCGCTGGCGATGCACCACCCCGCGGACAAGCTCTGCTGGCACATCGACGACCAGTACTACTTTGGCGACGACCTGCTCGTGGCGCCCGTGATGAGCGCCGAGGGCGCCCGCGACGTGTACCTCCCGCAGGGGCGGTGGGTCAACCTCTTCGACGGCAGCATCGCCGAGGGCGAGCGCTGGCTCAGGGGCCACCGCAGCCCGCTCGACGAAATGCCCGTGTGGGGGCGCTACGGCGCCGCCCTCCCCCTCTACCCCCACCCCGTAAGCTGCACCGACGAGGTGGACTTGGCCAAGGCAACCACCGTGGCGCTGCGCGAGGGCTTCGGGGGGATATGGGAGCACATGCCCGCTTACGACGGGCGTTAGCGGGAGCATCTACAGGTGCAGTAGATGTGCA
>JAITMY010000098.1 GCA_031290755.1 Prevotellaceae bacterium | reverse complement strand
GGCGTAGCGCTGGGTCAGCACGTTCACGTTGTAGGGGTACTTTATCTTGTTGAGCACGGCCACCAGCTCCTCCGAGGCAAAGGCCATGCCGAGGCGCACCCCTGCGGAGGCCCACGCTTTGGAGAAGGTTTGCAGCACCACCAAGTTGGGGTAGCGGCGCAGCTCCGGCAGCAGCGAGGGCTGCCGCGCGAAGTCGATGTAGGCCTCGTCCACCACCACGATGCCCGCGAAGCGTTCGATGGTCTTCAGCATTTCATCTCGGCAGAGGCTGTTGCCGGTGGGGTTGTTGGGCGAGCAGAGCCAAATGAGCTTCGTGCGGCTGTCGGCGGCTTGCAGCAGCGCCTCGGCGGTAACGTCAAAGCGCTCGTCAAGCAGCACCTTGCGGTACTCCACGCCGTTGGTGTCCGCCGCCACCCTGTACATGCCGTAGGAGGGCGCAATGGCCACCACGTTGTCCTGCTGCGGCTCGCAAAGTGCGCGAAAGAGCAGGTCGATGGCCTCGTCGCTGCCGCAGCCGCCCAAAAATAGTTGCGTGGCCGCCACCCCCTTCTGCTTCGCGAGCGCAGCCTTCACCTCCCACTGCATGGGGTCGGGGTAGCGGTTGTGGGGCGCGTTGTAGGGGCTTTCGTTGGCGTCGAGCAGCACGGCAGCCGTGCCCTTAAACTCGCTACGCGCCGTAGAGTACGGCGCAAGGTCGCGGATGTTTTTTCGGAGTATCTGGTTTAGGTCAAAGGTCATGGCTATTTTTTTTTCGCTTAATACCCCGTGTAGCCCTTGGGCGTTAGGGATAGCAGCTCGTTTTTCACGCTTTCGCCCACGCTCAGCGATGCGATGAAGCGCCGGATGTCGTCCTGCGTAACGGCAGCGTTGGTGCGGGTCAGCGCCTTCAGCGCCTCGTAGGGCTTGGGGTAGCCCTCGCGGCGCAGTATCGTTTGGATGCCTTCGGCCACCACCGCCCAATTCTCCTCCAAGTCTGCCGTTATTTTCGCCTCGCTGATGATGAGCTTGTCCAGCCCCTTCAAAATGGACGAGTAGGCCACCACGGCGTGCCCTATGGGGACGCCCACGTTGCGCAGCGCCGTGCTGTCGGTCAGGTCGCGTTGCAGGCGCGACACCGGCAGCTTGGCCGCCAGGTGCTCCAGCAGCGCGTTGGCGATGCCCAAGTTCCCCTCCGCATTCTCAAAGTCAATGGGGTTCACCTTGTGCGGCATGGCCGACGACCCCACCTCGCCCTGCTTGATTTTTTGCTTGAAGTACCCCATTGAGATGTAAGTCCACACGTCGCGGCAGAGGTCTATCAGGATGTTGTTCAGGCGCTTCATGGCATCGAAGGTGGCGGCAAGGTTGTCGTAGTGCTCAATCTGCGTGGTGGTCTGCGAGCGGTCGAGGCCAAGGGTAACGTTCACAAAATGGTTGGCAAAAATAGTCCAGCGTACCTGCGGGTAGGCCACCTTGTGGGCGTTGAAGTTACCCGTGGCGCCGCCAAACTTGGCCGAGAAGGGGATAAGGTGCAGCTGCGCGAGCTGCTTTTCAATCCGCTCAACAAACACGTACAACTCTTTGCCCATGCGCGTTGGCGAGGCGGGCTGCCCGTGCGTGTGCGCCAGCATGGCCACCTCCCTCCACGCCGTGGCCAGCTCGCTGAGCTTGGCCACCACCGCACCCAGCTGGGGGAAAAACACCTCCCGCAAGGCCTCCTTCAGGCTCAGCGGCACCGCCGTGTTGTTAATGTCCTGCGAGGTCAGGCCAAAGTGGATAAACTCGCCGTAGCTGCCCAAGCCCAGCGCCTCAAACCGTTCCTTCAGAAAGTACTCCACCGCCTTCACGTCGTGGTTGGTGGTGCGCTCTATCTCCTTCACCCGCAGCGCATCGCTTTCGCTAAAGCGCTGATACACCTCGCGCAGCTGAGGGTACACGCCCTTATCGACGGTGCCCAGCTGCGGCAACGGTATGCCGCAGAGCGCAATAAAGTACTCCACCTCAACCTGTATGCGATAGCGAATGAATGCGTATTCAGAAAAGTACGGCATCAACCCCTGTGCCTGCCTACAGTAGCGCCCATCAATGGGAGAAATAGCCGTTAGCGTTGATAATTCCATTGAGCCCCTCATCAGATTTGAACTGACGACCTGCTGTTTACGAAACAGCTGCTCTACCACTGAGCTAAAGGGGCATTACTTCACCCAAGAATAAAGAGATGCAAAGGTAAAAAATCTTTGCAACGATACAAAAAAAATGTGGGATGATTTTTTTTGGTTTCACCACACATAATCACAAATATCTTATAATCATTCGATTATATAGCATAATTGACCTCTTTAGAAAGTTATTTTAGCTCAATTTTCCTCGCAAATGAAAAATTTTTAGGCAAAATGTTGGTTAGAAGAAAAAAATTACTACCTTTGTACGATTTAATTTTTTTGTTTTATTCATTATAATTTTTTGTTTTATGACAATTTATGTTGGTAACATTGCCTACTCAATGACTGAGGAAGATATGAAGAATTCTTTCTCGTCCTACGGCAGTGTGGCAAGCGCTAAAATCATTGTGGACAGAGCCACCGGACGTTCAAAAGGCTACGGCTTCGTGGAAATGGACAACGAGGATGAGGGTAACGCTGCCAT
>JAITMY010000146.1 GCA_031290755.1 Prevotellaceae bacterium | reverse complement strand
CCGGCGGCCCCTTTCTGTACACCCCCGCCGAAGAGTTGCGCCGCGCCACCAAAGCGCAGGCGCTGCGCCACCCGAACTGGAACATGGGCGCAAAAGTTACCATAGACTCGGCAAGCATGATGAACAAAGGCTTTGAGGTGATAGAGGCCTGCCACCTCTTTGGCCTTACGCCCAAGCAGGTAGAGGTGCTGGTGCACCCCCAGAGCGCCGTGCACTCCATGGTGCAGTTCGCCGACGGCAGCCTCAAGGCGCAGCTCGGCGCGCCCGACATGCGCATCCCCATTGCCTACGCGCTGAGCTACCCCGAGCGCCTGAAGCTCGACGTGCCGCGCTTCAGCTTCACCCAGCACCCGAGGCTCACCTTCCAGCAGCCCGACACCGAAAAGTTCCCCTGCCTCGCGCTCGCCTACGAGGCGCTGCGCAGAGGCGGAAACGCCCCCTGCGCCCTCAACGCCGCCAACGAGGTGGCCGTGGCCGCCTTCCTGCAAGATAAAATCAGCTTCGCAGGCATCGCCCAAACCGCCGAGCACTGCCTCCAGCGCTGCCACGCCGTCCCCCACCCCTCGCTGGAGGACTATATGGAAACAGATAGAAGCGTGAGGGAAATCGCCGCCGCCTTTGTGGAAAATGGCGCTTCGCCCCGCCAGAATTTTGCTTCGCTAATCCAGAACACTGCTTCGCCAATTCCGAACATTGCTTAGCCGATTTTGGTAAAGCAACGAAGTTTATTGTTTTTACAGAGAATTTAGCTGTCCAAAAGGGGCGCAACAGAGGTAAAAGATGAACAAAAGCACATGAAAACGCAGCACGTAACCATTAAAAACATCGCCGCCGAGCTGGGCCTGTCCGTATCCACCGTTTCGCGGGCGCTGAAAGACCACCCTGACATCAGCCAGACCACCAAGCAGCGCACGCAGGCGCTGGCCAAGCAGCTTTGCTACACCCCCAACCCCATTGCGCTGAGCCTGAAGAGCCAGCGCAGCTACTTGGTGGGCGTTATCGTGCCGGAGATTGCTCACTACTTTTTCTCCACCGTGATTGGCGGCATTGAAAGCGTGGCCGACGCCTGCGGCTACAGCCTGATACTGGTGCAGAGCGGCGAGCAGCTGAGCCGCGAGGAAAAGGTGCTGGGGCACATCGTCAACCTCCGCGTGGACGGCGTGCTGGCCTCCGTCTCTAAGGAAACCAACAGCTACGGGCACTTCCAGCGCCTGCTCGACGAGCGCATCCCCCTCGTGTTCTTCGACCGCGTGGCCGACAGCCTCGACGCCACCCACGTTACGGTGGACGACTTTCGGGGCGCCTACGACGCCACCAAGCACCTCATAGCGCAGGGCTGCCGCAGCGTTGCCCACTTCTACGGGCCGCGCAACCGGTCGATTTTCAGGAGCAGGCACGACGGCTACCGGCAGGCGCTGGAGGACGCCGGGCTGCCCTTCCGCCCGCAGCTGGTGGTGGAGGCCGACACGCTGGAGAAGGGCACCGCCCAAACCGAGCGGCTGGTGCAGCAGCGGATAGCCTTCGACGCCATTTTTGCCGTCAACGACTTCACCGCCGCCGGCGCCATGCTCGCGCTGAGGAAGGCCAAGCTCAGCGTGCCGCACGACGTGGCGGTGGTGGGCTACACCGACGCCCCCACGGCGAAGGTGCTCACCCCCAGCCTCAGCAGCGTGCACCAGTCGGGCTTCGAAATGGGGCAGCAGGCCATGAAGGCGCTGCTGCGGCAAATCGGCGCAGAGGACAGGCTCCCCGCCGAGCGCATAGTGCTCCCCGCCCAACTCGTAGTGCGCGAAAGCTCCCTCCGCGACTTGGTAACTATAAAATGATAGGTTGAAATGCTTACCCCGACGGGTTACTTCGTCAGCCGCAACACCAGCGACTGATGCGGCGCCAGCGCACTTTTGAGCGCCTTTGTGGTGTTGCCCAAATCCTTGCCGGCGTGCAAATCGCGGACTTTCCACACGCTGTTTTTTCCAAACGATAGCTCCCGCTGCGCAAAGCTGTCGGTTATCTTTTCCGCCGCCCAGTCAAAGGTGAAAGTGGTGGGGGTGGTGGCGCGGTTGAGCAGCAGCAGCGCCCATTGGCCTTCGGCCAGCGGCTTTGCCCACACCTCCACGCTGTCGGCGCTTTTGTAGCGGAAGCCCTGAATGCCCAGCGTATCCTGGTTGAGCGCAATGATTTCTTTGTTGGTGATGATGCTTAGCGTTTCCTTGCTGATGCTGCGCAGGTCGTTGCCCAGCATCAGGGGCGAGCTGAGCAGCGCCCAGAGGGCAAAGTGCGACTGGTTTTCGTGCAGCGACAGCCCTTCGTTGCCCACCTCCAGCATATCCATATCGTTCCAGCGCCCGCTGCCCGCTGCCCGCCGCAAGCTATCCTGATTGCGCATGTTGAGAATTGGTATCACGCCCCACGAGTACCATACCGAAGGCGCGTCGCCGTGCGGCTTCACGCAGTCAAAGCAGGGGTGAATGTCGCCGGTGGTGCGCCAGCTGTGCCCCACGGGAGCCGCCCACTTCCAAGGGTTGGTGCTGCCCCACTCGCAGAGGCTAAACAGCACGGGGCGACCGGCAGCGCGCAGGGCGTCGCTCATCACGGTGTAGGCCTCGGCAGCGTAGGTTTCCTTGTCGGCGTCGCTGCTCATGGAGGCCGTGTTGCACCAATCGTACTTGAGGTAGTCCACCCCCCACTCGGCATACTTTAGCGCATCCTGATACTCGTGCCCTTTGCTGCCCGGGTAGCCGCCGCAGGTGCGCCATCCGGCACAGTTGTAGATGCCAAACTTCAAGCCCTTGGCGTGCACGTAGTCTGCCGCCGCCTTGATGCCATTGGGAAACTTATCGGGGTGGGGCACGAGGTTGCCGCTGGCGTCGCGCTCCATCGCCATCCAGCCGTCGTCGAGCACGAGGTACTCGTAGCCCGCATCCTTCAGCCCCAAGGCGATGAAGGCGTCGGCAACATCTTTCACCAGCTGCTCGCTAATGTTGACCGCAAAGGTATTCCAGCTGTTCCACCCCATTTGCGGGGTCTTTGCCAATCCGGCAAACTTTTGCGCGTAGCCGTTGGCGCACATCAGCAGCAGCGCTGCAAGGAGTAGTTTTTTCATAAGAAGTACAAGGTTTTATTGGCAACAATTTATTTAATCGCTCCGCAAACATACTAATATATTCTCTTCCCACCAAAACCCATATCAAGCTGGAAGGTTGTCTTCCCTCTTCCTAATTTAGAACGGATACCCCAACGCTAAAAATATGGAGTTGCGGCTGGGCGAAAAAAAGTCGCCGGCCCTGAAGTAGGCCCCGCCGAGCGCGGGGTCGTGCAGCCGGATGGCGTAGTCAAGCCTTGCCACCAGCACGCTGAAGTTGAACCGAATGCCCAAGCCCCAGCTGATGGCTATCTGCGCGGGGAACCTCTGCCACGAGAACAGCGCGTCCGTCCGTATGTCGTCGCTTAGCGACCAGATGTTGCCGGCATCAACAAAGGCAGCTCCCTCCAGCGTACCCACCAGCTTGAAGCGGTACTCGGCGTTCAGCTCAAGGCGCATGTCGGCAAGGTGGTTGAGGAAGTTGCTGGTTTCGCTGTACGAGCCGGGGCCTAAGGTGCGTATTTGCCAGCCCCGCATGCTGTTGGCGCCGCCGCAGTAGTACATCTTGTCGAAGGGGAGCGAGTAGGTGTTGCCGTAGGCCACGCCCACGCCGGCCAAGGCGCGGAAGGCCACCGACGAGGACGAGTTCAGCTTGTTGAGCGAGGTGTAGGTGAGGTCGAACTTGGCAAACTGCGCAAAGGGCATCTCCCATATCTCGTACACCTTGCTGTTGACTACGCTGTTGTCGCTGGCGCTAACGTCGAAGGCTTTGTAGGCCAGCCACAGCAGGTTGCCCTTCAGCTCCACGTCAAAGCGCAGGTGGTGCTGCGCGCTGCGGGCGTCCTCGCGCGTGTTGTAGATGGCCGAGAAGGTAGCCCCCAGCAGAAAGGCGTTTTGGTAGGCGTAGAGCATGTAGGGGTTGTTCTGTATGGCGTCCTGAAAGGAGGGGGTTATCTCCAGCACCTTAATAATGTTTACGTCCAGCGGGTTCAGGATGTAGGTCATGCTGCCGGCGTTTCGCCACGAGTAGCCCAAGTTGAAGGTGGCCAGCACCCGCGTGTAGTCCGGGCGCTGCTGGAAGTTGCCCGCCAGCAGCACTTGGGTGCGCGGGCTGCGCGTGTTTTGGTACAGCGGGAGGCGCATGGGCACCAGAAACCTCGGCATGTTGATGGACACGGAGGCCCCCAGCTCGTAGGCGTTTTCGGGCGCTGCGTCGGCGTACACCTGCACCCGCTGCAAGGCGCCGGTGATGTTCGCGTCGAGGATTTCGGCGCCGCGCAGCAGGTTCTTGTGCTGGTAGCCTACCGACAGCGTGGCGCCGAAAAGCCCGTTGCCGCTGAGCGACACCTCGCCGCCCCACGTGTAGTTTTGCTTCAGGAAGGGCGAAAGCGTGATGCTCGCCTGTAGCGGGAGCGGCGCCGTGTCGGCGGCGAGGCTGTCGGCGGGCAGCTCGCTGAGGCGGATGTTGATGGACTTGAAGAGCCGCAGGTTGGCAAAGTTGTTGTACGTTCGGCTCACCTCCTGTGCGCTGTACAGCCCGCCCACCTTTATCGCGCTGCTGGCAGCCGCCGCACTCAGCCGCAGCGTGGGGCGCTGGGCGGTGGTGAGGCAGCCCTTGCAGACGAAGTCAATGTCGTAGCGGCGCACGGTGTCCCAGCCGGTGGTGGCGTAGGCCGAGTCGGTGAGCGTTTTTTCGTAGCTGTAGTCCGAGTTCAGCTGCACCCCCTTCACGTAGTAGCGCCGGTGGTCGGCGGCGGGGGCGTTGTGCTCGGCCTGATGCTGCGCCACCACCAGCGTCAGGTCAACCTGCCGGCTGCCCGCGGTGGTGTCGGCGCGGTAGGTAACGTAGCCGCTGTGGAAGTAGTAGTAGCCGAGGTTGCGCAGCTGGCCGGCCACGCGGTTGCTTTCGGCCTCGAGCTGCTCCCCGTCGAAGATGTCGCCCACCTTAATGAGCCGCCGGGCCGGGTCAACAATAAAGGAGGTGTCCAGCCGCCTGTCCATAAAGGAGTACGCAATGCTGCGGATGCGGTAGGGCGGGGCCAGCGCCACCTCGTAGGCCACCTGCGCCTTGCGGCGGCTGCGGCGGATGGCTCCCTTGGCCGTGGTGCCGTAGTACCCGCGAAAGGCGGCGTAGTCCTGCATCCGCTGGGCGGCGGCG
>JAITMY010000145.1 GCA_031290755.1 Prevotellaceae bacterium | reverse complement strand
CCCATTTGCTGAAACTTTTCCGCAAGGTTGGGCGTCGTCAGCCGCTCTATGACCCGGCCAAAGCTGTTGCCCAGCTCGCCAATGCGCCGGCCGGTTTCCTTAATCATCCGCTCGGTTTCTTTAAACCTCTGCCCGATTTCCTTAAACTGTAGGTCAGTTTCCTGAAACATAGCCCATACCTTTTCAAAGGTCAGGCCGCGCTGCGGCTCGTTGTTGCTTTCCATAATGTTGTGCTTAAATGTGTTTTTGCAAAGATAGCATTTTTATTTCCAAAAAATAGCATAGCTTTGCACAAGAATTTACGTATTTTCTTTTTTGCGGAATGGAATCCTGAAAAATTGCTATATTTGCGGAACGTAATCCCGAAATATGGTATTTTTCATTTACTAACACCTATAAGTATGGTAAACCGAAGGCTTAGAGCAGCTATGGAAGCAAAATTTGGCGCAGGCAAGGCCATTTTGCTGATGGGCGCAAGGCAGGTGGGCAAAACCACGCTCATAAAAACGCTTATGAAGGGCGTTGATGAGGTGCTTTTTTTGACCGGCGACGACCCGGATGTGCAGGCTCTGTTTGAGCAGATGTCCTCTACGCGCTTAAAGCACATCGTTGGGAGGAGCAAGTTCGTGGTGATTGACGAGGCGCAGCGCATCAAAAATATTGGCACCAACCTCAAGCTAATTACCGACCAGCTGCCCGAGGTGCAGCTAATCGCCACCGGCAGCTCGTCCTTCGACCTGTCCAATCAGGTCAACGAGCCGCTCACGGGTAGAAAGTGGGAGTACAGGATGTACCCGCTCTCGTTTGCTGAAATGGTTGCGCACCACGGGCTGCTGAACGAAAAGCGGCTCATCCCCCACCGCTTGGTATATGGCTACTACCCCGATGTGGTGAGCCATGCGGGCAGCGAAAAAGAAATACTAAAGCAGCTCTCGGACAGCTACCTATACAAAGATATTTTGATGTGGGAGCAGGTTAAAAAACCGGAGAGGCTGCTCAAGCTGCTACAGGCTTTGTCGTATCAGGTAGGCTCGCAGGTGTCATACGCTGAACTGGGGCAAATGTGCGGGTTGGATGCCAAAACTATCGAAAAATATCTTACCCTGTTAGAGCAATGCTTCGTGGTGTTTCGCTTAGGCTCGTTCAGCCGAAATTTGAGGAACGAGCTGAAAAACAGCCGAAAAATTTACTTTTACGATAATGGTATTCGCAACGCCCTCATCGCTAATTTTTCTATTGCCGAAAAGCGAACGGACATCGGTGCGCTGTGGGAAAATTTTCTTGTCTCGGAGCGCAAAAAAAGGCTTGAGTACGAGCAGCTATGGTGCCGCTGCTGGTTTTGGCGCACCACCAACCAGAAGGAAATCGATTACGTTGAGGAGAGCGATGGGGCAATACAGGCCTTTGAGTTTAAGTGGAACGCTGCGGCCAAGTACAAAACGCCAAAGTCGTTTATGGAAGCCTACCAAGGCTGCACTTTCGCCGTTGTCTCGCCCGATAATGTGGAGGATTTCTTGCTGAATACGGAGGGCATCTAAAGCACAAATCAACGTGAAGCGCATTGCATTTATTCTCAACCCCGTTTCGGGGACAAAGCAGAAGCGCCGCCTGCCGCTGCTCATCCGCCGCTACTTTTCGTACGCCCAGGGGTACGTCGTGGCCTTCTACCGCACAAAGTGCGCCGGCGATGCCACGGTGGTCGCCAAAAGGTTCGTGGCCGAGGGCTACGACGTGGTGGTAGCCATTGGGGGCGACGGCACGGTGAACGAGGTGGCGCAGGCGCTCGCCGGCTCGGGCGCGGCGCTGGGCATTGTGCCCATTGGCTCGGGCAACGGCCTGGCCCGCCACCTCCACATCCCGATGCGCCCGCGCAGGGCGCTGAAGTTCATCAGGGAGGCGCAGGCGCGGCAGGTGGACTACGGGCTGATTAACGGCACGCCTTTTTTCTGCACCGCCGGCGTGGGCTTCGACGCGCTGATAGGCAACCGCTTTGCGCAGGCTGGCTCGCGGGGCGTGGGCACCTACGTGCGAAAAATTTTGCGCGAGTACATCTTCTACAAGCCCAGCTACTACGACCTCACCATAGACGGGGCGACCATTCGGCGGAAGGCCTTTTTAATCACCTTCGCCAACGCCTCGCAGTGGGGCAACAACGCCTACATTGCGCCCGCGGCCAGCATCTCCGACGGGATGCTGGACGTGGTGGTGCTGAGCGAGTTCCCGCTCTACAAAACGCCGGAGGTAGGCCTACAGCTGTTCACCAAGCGCATTGACAAGCTGCGCTACGTCGAAATTTTCAAGTGCCGGTCGGCGGTGGTGCGCTGTGCGCGGGAGAGCTACGTGCACTTCGACGGCGAGCCTGCGCAGGCGAACAGCTGCGTGGAGGTGCAGCTGGTGCACCGGGCGCTGAGCGTGCTGATGAACGAGTAGGGCGCGGCGGTCAGCGGTTAGCCCACTTTTTTTGGAACAGCAGCCAGCGGTCGGGGATTTCCATGTGCAGCGTTCTTTCGTAGTCCTCCTTCAGGCAGGCCACCACGCGCGGCGGCCTCTCCTTGCCCTCGGGGACAAGCATCCACCAGCGGTCGGAGGCCTTGCTGTGGTAGAAGGTGAGCTGCTGCCCCCTGCCGCCCATTTCCACCTGTAGCCTCCGGCAGGCTTTGTCCACCAGCGGGTGGTCGCCCACGCGGTGGGCCACGCCGTCGGCCACGTGCCAGATGAGCTGGGCTACCAGCTTGGTGGTTTGCAGCGAGCTGTCGCCGGTGAGGTTGAAGCCGCCCACGTAGCAGCTTTTGAGCATGTCGGAGAAGGAGGCGAAGCGCAGCAGGTGGCACATCTCCTCGGCGTAGAGGCCGTTGGGCGAGGGGGCTGTGGCGGCGGGGGCGTCGCTCTGGCGCACGGCGTTCACGCTGGCGCACAGCAGGTCGGCATCGCGCAGCGTTGGCTCGGCGCACAGCAGGTGGTCGCGCAGGTGCCCCAGCCGTATGCACTCGCAGTGCTGCTTGGCCAGCGCCTGCACGTCGGCGGGCGAGCTGAGGTAGCTCTGGTAGCCCACCACGCTGAGCGCCTCCAGCCCGCGACCGTAGTCGGCCATGATGTGCGCCATGAAGTTGTCGTCCGACGGCGGCTCCTGCGCGCTGCCCAAGCTGACCGACGGGAGGATGAGGGTGGCCGCCACGCCCTCCTGATGCGCCTTTAGCGCCTTGTAGGCAAGGCTGGCGCAGAGCATGTTTTCGCAGAAGACCACGGGCAGCACGTTCAGGCTGAGCAGCTTTTGCAGGGCGTAGGCCGCGGCGTCGCTGGCGCCGGCGTCGCCCGCCACGCCAACCTCGATGTCGCCCAAATCTATTGCCTGCAAGGGTTTTTCGTGGGCGTACAGGGCGTACAGCTCTTCGCGCAGGGCCACGAAGCTGTTGGGCTGCCCCGGCTTGCGCAGGCCCACAAGCGCCAGCTGGAAGTCGCTTAGCCACTCCCAGTCGAAGCCCTTCACGCCGTACTTCAGCCGGTTGCCCCACTGCTCGGCGGACTTGGCGGCGTTGGATTTTTGCAGGTGCTCGGCAACGGGCAGAAAAATAGTGCTGTATTCCATAGCGTAGGTGTTGATTATTGGTTTGCTGATGTGCGGCGGCGCTAAAAAATGATGTACTGCTCCGGATCTACCGGGAAGCCGTTAACCCAGATTTCAAACGCCAGCGTGCTGCTTCCCTTATCCGCGCCGATAATGGCGATGGCCTCGCCGGCGCTCACGCGGTCGCCCACCTCCTTGAGCGGCTGCCCGCTGTTTTTGTACACGGTTGTAATGTTCAGGTCGTGCTGGAGGGTTATCACGTAGCTTGCCTCGAAGGTCGATTGAACGGAGATGATGGTGCCGTCGAGGGCCGCCTTCGTGATGCTGCCGGCCACCGTGGGCAGCTCAATGCCAAAGCGCTGTAGCGAGGGGTTGAATCTGCCCACCACCCCACCCTGCGTGGGCGGGAAGAAGTGCAGGCTGGCAAAGCTATGCGGCTGCGGAGACGAGCCGAGGGGCAGGGCCAGCTGCTCCATTTCCTCCACCTGCCGGCGCAGCTCCGACTCTTCAGAGGAGGTGGCGAGCATGATGTTCTGGTAGCGGCGCATGATGGCCGTGTCGCTCGCCTTCTCAATGTCGATAGGCTCTTCCCCCAGCAGGATGCGGTTGAGGTTGTCGTTGTAGAGCGCCCAGCGCTGCACCGTTAGCTGTAGCGAGTCGAGCCGCTGGGCGTTTTGCACGATGTCGCGGCGCGTTTGGCTGTTGGGGTAGCCGGGGATAAGCTCGCGCAGCGGCGTGAAGGCGATGAGCACCACCACGATAGAGGCCACCAGCAGCATGATGGTGCTGAAAAAGGTGAGCACGTTCAGGCGCGAAAGGCGCAGGTGCCACACCTCAGCGTAGGTTTTGTCATTATAGATGACCAGCCGGTACTTACTTTGCAGCCGGCTGATGTAGTCCGGTGTTTTCTTACTTGCCATTTGAAAAAAAATTGTATATTTGCCGAGTTAACTCGTGCAAATATACAATTTTTAATTACATAACAAACTATGCAGAACTCTGTTTATGCAGTAATCATGGCCGGCGGCATCGGCAGCCGCTTCTGGCCGCTTAGCCGCAACGCAAAGCCCAAGCAATTTCTGGACATTCTGGGGGTGGGGCGCACCTTTATCCAGCAAACGTTCGACAGGCTCACGCAGCTTATCCCCCCCGAAAACGTCGTGGTGGTTACCAGCAGCAGCTACAAGGCGCTGGTGATGGAGCAGCTGCCGCTGGTGCGGGAGTGCAACGTCCTGCTCGAGCCGCTGCGGCGCAACACCGCGCCCTGCATAGCCTACGCCACCTACAAGCTGCTGGCCAGGGAAAAAAACGCAACGGTGGTGGTGGCGCCCTCCGACCACCTCATCCTGAACGAGGAGAAGTTTATCGACACCGTAGCCTGCGCCATGCGCGCGGCGGAGGCGGACAAAAGCTTGGTAACGATTGGCATCAAGCCCACCCGACCCGAAACGGGCTACGGCTACATTCAGGTGGCGGAGAGCGTGGAGGTAGCCAAAAGCAAGGCGGTGTGCAAGGTGAAAACGTTCACCGAAAAGCCCGACTTGGAGATGGCAAAGGTGTTTGTCAGCAGCGGCGAGTTCTTTTGGAACTCCGGCATCTTCGCTTGGACGCTACAGGCCATCCGCGAGGCCTTTGCCGCCTACCTGCCCGAGGTAGGCAAGCTCTTTGAGGGCGGCGCCGGCGCCTACTACACCCCCGCCGAGGAGCCGTTTATCAGCAACGCCTACGCCGAGTGCAAGTCCGTTTCCATAGACTACGGCGTGATGGAAAAGGCCGAGAACGTGCACGTGGTGTGCGCCGACTTCGGCTGGTCGGACTTGGGCACGTGGACCTCGCTCTACCTACAGGCGGAGCAGGACAGCTGCGGCAACGCGCTACAGGTGGGCAGCGCGGTGCTCGACAACGTGCACGGCTGCCTTGTGCGCACCTCGGCAGAGAAGCTGGTGCTGCTGCAAGACCTGAGCGACTACCTCGTGGTGGACTCCGACAACGTGCTGATGGTGTGCCGGCGCAGCAACGAGGGCAACCTCAAGCAGCTT
>JAITMY010000084.1 GCA_031290755.1 Prevotellaceae bacterium | reverse complement strand
TCGGCTGCCGTGCGCCCCAGCTGCTCGCTCCGTAGAAACTGTAGCTTGGTGATTTTGCCGTTTTCCTTTATCAGCTCGTTGAGAAAATCCATCAGCAGCTCCTTGTTGACCTCCGAGCCAAACAGCTTCTTGAAGCCGAAGTCGGTGTAAGGATTTAAGTACTTTACTTGTTTCATAATGTGGCTGTTTTTGAAATTAATGATGCCGCAAAGGTACTACATTTTTTTAATATAAAAGCGTTATGGCAAAGAACATTTTTTGAGCGTTACCACCCCCTCGCCTCCTTAGGTTGCGGGAACGGAATATTTTTTGTACCTTCGCTACCTGCTGGTTAATACTAAAAACTATTTCACCCATGCGCGTTGAGCTGGATAAGGAATCGGGATTTTGCTTTGGCGTGATTCGCGCCATTGAGCAGGCGGAGCAGCTGCTCGCCGACGGGGTGGCGCTGTCATCGCTGGGCGAGGTGGTGCACAACAGCGTGGAGGTGTCGCGCCTGCAAGCGCTGGGGCTGCGGGTGATTGGGGATCGGGAGCGCTTCGAAGAGCTGCGGGGCGCCACGGTGCTCATCCGCGCCCACGGCGAGCCGCCCTCGACCTACGCGCTGGCAGCGCGCTGCGGCGTAACGCTGGTGGACGCCACCTGCCCGGTGGTGCTGCGGCTGCAAGAGCGCATCCGCCAGAGCGCCCGGCAGGCGCTGGAAGACGGCGCCCAGCTGGTCATCTTCGGGCAGCGGGGGCACGCCGAGGTGAACGGCCTCGTGGGGCAGGCCAACGGCAAGGCTACGGTGCTCGAAAGCGTGGAGGAGGTGCACCTGCTGGACTTCGAGCGCCCCATCGTCCTCTACGCGCAGACAACGAAAAGCCTCGAAGAGTTCGCCCAGCTGCGCTGCGAAATCCGGAAGCACATGGCCGTCGGGATGCGGTTTGAGGCGCACGACACGGTGTGCCGGCAGGTGGCGCACCGCGCCCGCCACCTGCGCACGTTCGCCCGAAGGCACGACGTGGTGATATTCGTGAGCGGCCACAACAGCTCCAACGGCAACGAGCTGCACGCGGTCTGCGCCGCGGCCAACCCCCGCACCCACCGCGTGCAGGACGTGGGCGAGCTGCGCCCCGCGTGGTTCGCCGGCAAGTGCCGCTCCGTGGGCGTGTGCGGCGCCACCTCCACCCCCCGCTGGCTCATGGCGCGCGTGGCCAAGGCCGCCGCCGCGCTGGGGTGCTAACTTAAACTTTCTTAAAAAACGAAGAAGCGCTTGCACAGCTCCGCGCTTTTGCCTAACCTTGCACCGCTATTAGGGGGTGCCCCGCCAGTGCGCGGAGCTGAGATTATACCCGTTGAACCTGACGCAGGTAATGCTGCCGTAGGGAAAACACATCTCGATGAGGAGTGGTGGTGCGCGGATTTTCCGTCGCCGCCCTTCACTTCAGCAAACCCCCTTTTTGTTTCACTTTAATTCTTTATCGTAAAATGAAGAGGGAATTTTCTTTTTTGGGGCTATGCCTCGCGGCGACGGGAACGTGCGCCGCTGCCGATGCGCCGCGCGACAGCCTGCGCAGCTACCGGCTTGAGGAAGTAGTGGTGGCGGCCACCCGCGCGGGCGAGCACGGGGCGGCGGCTTGCAGCGAGGTGGGCCGGGAGGCCATCGCGCGGCGAAACTTTGGGCAGGACGTGCCCTACCTGCTGGCGCTCACGCCATCGTTCGTGCCCACGTCAGACGCGGGGGCGGGCATCGGCTACACGGGCTTCCGCGTGCGGGGCACGGACGCCAACCGCGTTAGCGTGCTGGTGAACGGCATTCCGGTGAGCGACGCCGAGTCGCACGGCACGTTCTTTGTCAACATGCCCGACTTGGCCTCGTCGCTCGGCTCGGTGCAGGTGCAGCGCGGGGTGGGCGTTTCCGTCGGCGGGACGCCGTCCTTCGGGGCAAGCATCAACATGCAGACCGAGGGCGTGCACGCCGACCCCTTCGCCGAGGTGGGCGCGGCGCTCGGCTCGTTCGGGGCGAGCCGCTACACGGTGAAGGCCGGCACGGGCATCCTGCCGGGGCGCTTCGCCCTCGAGGGGCGCGTGTCGGGCATCGACGCCGACGGCTACGTGGACAGGGCGGCGGCAAACCTGAAGTCCTACTTCTTCAGCGGGGGCTACTACGGCGAGCGAACGGCGCTGAAGTACGTCTCCTTCGGGGGGCGCGAAAAGACCTATCAGGCGTGGAACGGCGTGGACCTCGCGGCGGTGCGCACCCAGCCGCTGGCCTACTCGCGCACCTACAACGAGCTGGGGCGCTACGTGGACGAGGCCGGCAGCGTGCACTTCTACGACAACCAAACGGACAACTACACCCAGCTGCACCACCAGCTGCACTGGGTGCAGCGCCTCGCGCCCGAGCTGCGGCTCAGCGCGGCGCTGCACTACACGAGCGGCCTCGGCTACTACGAGGAGTACGTGGCCGGCGAGCCGCTTGTCCGCTACGGCCTCGCGCCGGCCGAGGCCGGCGGCGAGGAGACCTCGGACATCATCCGCCGGCTGTGGATGGACAACGACTTCTACGGCGCCACCGCCGCCCTGCACTACACCGCCCCGCGCCTGAGCGCCGTGCTGGGCGGCGGCGCCAACCGCTACGACGGGCGCCACTTCGGAAGGGCGCTCTGGGCGCAGCAGGCCGCGCCGTTCGACCCCGAAAGAGACTTCTACCGCAGCACCTCGGCCAAGACCGACGCCAACGCCTACCTGCGGGGCAGCGCCGAGGTGCTGCGCGGCCTCTTTGCCACCGCCGACGTGCAGTACCGCCACGTTGCCTACACGATGCAGGGCACGGACGACAAGTACGACGCCGCCGCGGGCGCCATGCGCGACATCAGCCGGAGAAACTACTTCAACTTCCTCAACCCCAAGCTGGGCGTGGAGTATAAGGTGAGCGAGCGGCAGGAGGCCTACGCCTCCTTTGCGGTGGCCAACCGCGAGCCGAACCGCAACACCTTCCTCGTGGCCACGGGCGCGGACGAGCAGCCGACCGCCGAGCGCCTCTACGACGCCGAGGTAGGCTACCGCTACGCCTCGCCGCGCCTGAGCGCAGAGGCCAACCTCTACTACATGCGCTACAAAGACCAGCTGATACTCACCGGAAAAATCAACGAAATCGGCGAGCCGCTCGCCAGCAACATCCCCGACAGCTACCGCGCTGGCGTGGAGCTGGCGCTCGGCGTCAAGGTGTGCGACCAGCTCCGCTGGGACGCCAACCTGACGCTGAGCCGGAACAAAATCCTCAACTTCGTGGAAAAAGACGTGGACGTGTACGACAGCGACTTCAGCTGGCAGGGCGTCCGCGAAAACCAGCTGGGCACCACCGACATTGCCTACTCGCCCGGCGTGGTGGCGGGCAGCGTCTTTACGTTCACCCTCGGCAGCTTCGAGGCCGGCCTGCACACCAGCTACGTCGGGCGGCAGCAGCTGGACAACACCTCCTCCGCCGAGCGCACCATCGACCCCTACCTCGTGAGCAACCTCACGCTCAGCTACGCGCTGCCGCTTGAGAAGCAGCTGAAGCGCGCCGCCCTACAGCTGCTCGTGGGCAACCTCTTCAACGAGGAGTACGAAACCAACGGCTACACGTGGTACTCCTACTACCTCGGCGAGCAGCGCTGCAACGAGCTGCGCCACTTCCCGCAGGCGGGCACCAGCTTTATGCTGAAGCTCGAGCTGACTTTTTAGTACCTTTGCGCAAAAAAAGAGTATGAATGTACCCTACCTCGAAGTCGCCGGCATCACGCTTTCGCTCCTCTACCTGTGGCTGGAGCTGGAGCAAAAAACCGCCATGTGGTGGGTGGGCATCTTCAGCGCGTTGCTCTACATGGCCATCTTCTTCTCCGCGAAGCTCTACGCCAGCATGGGGCTGCACCTGTACTACTTGGCGGCCAGCGCCTACGGGCTTGCCGTGTGGCGCTTCGGCAGCAAAAAGGCGGAGCAGCCGCTGCGCGTAACGCCCGTGCGCCGCAGGCAGCTGGCGGT
>JAITMY010000072.1 GCA_031290755.1 Prevotellaceae bacterium | reverse complement strand
GTAACAGCGGTAAGCCCGCTGCAACCCAGAAAAGCAGCAATCCCAATGCTGGTAACGGTGCTGGGTATGCTTACGCTGGGAAGCCCGCTGCAACCGTAAAAAGCAGAACCCCCAATGCTGGTTACCCCCTCCTCAATCACTCCCGATGTGATATGGCTAGCATAGAAGGCCCCAGGCGCGAATAGAGCGTAGGAGTCATAGTTCTCCATTGCCCCCGCCCCGCTAATGGTGAGGGTGCTGTCGCTCGTGAGCACCCACGTGAGGTCGGCGCCGCACGTGCCGCTGGCCGCCGTTGTTGTTTGCGCCGAAGCGCCTATGCCCAGCAGCACTCCCGCCGCGAGCATCATCGTTGTCTTTCTGCATGTCTGTTTCATAGTAGTAATAGATTAAATTGTTTTTGTTTGCCTCCGCATTTATTTAGCATCGCGCGAAGGCGTTTGCGATGTGTGTTGCTATGCTATCCTTTATCATTCATTTTATTATCCGCTGGCTAAAGCCAGCAGCAGGAGCGAAGATGGGGCTAAAGCCCCCAGCGGTGCGCCCCCTCGCCCCCCCAGTCGCCGCTTCGCGGCTTCACTGGGGGTTACTCACATTCAACCCTGTCGGGTTGGCAGCCGGCAGAACCCGCAAGGGTTCAAGGTGAGTAACCCCCAATGAAGCGCAGCGATTGGGGGCTTCGGCGGTTTACTCCGGCGGCATTGCCGCCTACTGCAAAGGTGCCTTGCCGCCTACTGCAAAGCATCTTTGCCGCTGCCTGCAAAGGTGCTTTGCAGGCAGCAGCAAAGCACCTTTGCCCGCTACGCCACCACCACGCTGCCCGACAGGGTAACCGTGCGGGGGTGCTGCAGCGGCTTGCTGCCTATGGTGTACTGCGTTACCACGCGCAGCTCGTAGGCGCCCGTCCTTGTGCCCGCGGGGACGAGCAGCAGCAGGCGGCTCGGCTCGTTGAGCACGATGCTCGAGGCCTCGAGCTTGACGTCGTCCTGCCCGCTAAGGCCGCGCAGGTACACGCCGCAGCTGGGGTCGTCGCCCGCCACCTTAATGTACGCGCCCTTGAGCTCGGCGTTGAAGCCGGGGGACACGGAGCCGTCCGTGGCGCCGGTCTTCAGGTTCGTGATGCTGAAGAGGGCGATGGGGTCGGCCTTCTCGCCGATTACCTCCACGGTGGTGTCGCCCACGGCCTTGCGGAGCTCTGCGCCCTGGGCAAGGCTCACGTGCAGGTGGTTGGCCTCCCGGCTCCACGTCTTGTCGTGGAACGCGCCTTTGATGGTGGCGTGCATGTGCACCAGCGGGGTGCTCACGCTGTAGCCGCGCAGCGTCAGGTCAATGCACTTGCGCTCGTAGCGCGCAATAACGTCGAGGGCGGTCTCTCGCTTGAGCTCCATGCCTTCGGCAACGAGTTCGTCCACGATGGCGGCGTTGTTCGCGCTGCCAAAGGACTCGACAATCCCCACGTAGTCGTTGGCTTCGGGGGTCAGGTGGTTTTTCACCAGCTGGGCTTTTAGCTTGTGTGCCATAATCTTTTTTGTTTAATGGTTAAAGAAAGGTTGATAATAAAAAAAAGGCGTGCGCCCCCAAATAGGAGGCACACGCCTTGCGGTGTGCTACGGAAATATGGCTATAGGTTACAGCTCTCTCTCTCTCTCTCTCTCTCTCTCTCTCTCTCTCTCTCTCTACGGCCACGTGGGTTTCAGAGGTTTTGCAGTTTGTTAACATAGCGTTTTTGGTTTAGTTTGATTCACAACAGCGGGGGCAAAGGTAGTAAAAGATTTTGAATGTGCAAGAGGGGAGTGTTAAAAGTTAGGGGTATTTGTCCCCCCCTACGCCAGCTTTTTCAGGCACTCCTCCAGCAGCTGCTTTTTGTCTATGGGGACAACGCCCGCCCGCTCGCACACCAGCCCGCCCGCGAGGTTGGCCACGGCGGCTATCCACCGGGGCGCCATGCCCGCCGCAAGGCACAGGCTGGCCACGCTTATCACCGTGTCGCCCGCGCCCGACACGTCGGCAATGTTGCGCAGCTCGGCGGGGATGGCCGCGTACTCCCTGCCGTCGGAGATAATAACCCCCCGCTCCGAGAGCGTAATCATGGCGTAGCGCACGTTCATCCGCTCGTTGATTTTTTGCGCCGCCGCAAAGATGGCCTCGTAGCTCTTCTTGTCCACCTCCTCCTTCAGCCCCTCGCACAGCTCTGCGAAGTTGGGCTTGAAGAGCGTTACGTTTTTGTACTCCGCAAAGTTGCGCTTCTTAGGGTCCACCAGCGTGGGGATGCCGCGCTCGTTCGCGAGGCGCACCACCCCGCCGATGAGCGCGGGCGTGAGCACCCCCTTGTCGTAGTCCTCAAAGATGATGGCGTCCACCCGCCTGCCGGTGATGAGCTGCGCCACGTGCGCGGCGAACTTTTGCTCCAGCGCTTCGTGCAGCGGCGTGGTGGTCTCCTCGTCAATGCGGAGGAGGTGCTGCGTGCCCGCAATGATGCGGGTTTTGGTGGTGGTAACGCGCGAGCTGTCGGCCACGATGCCCTCCTGCGCCAGCCTGCTCGCGCCGAGCAGCTGGGAGAAGAGCGCGGCCTGCGCCTCGCTGCCCACCACCGAGCAGAGCAGGGGCGTAGCGCCCAGGGCTTGCAGGTTGAGCGCCACGTTGGCCGCGCCGCCGAGGCGGTACTCGCGCCGGGCGCTGGTGAGGATGGGCACGGGCGCCTCGGGCGAAATGCGGTCAACCCGCCCCCACTGGTACGAGTCTATCATCACGTCGCCAATCACGACAACGGTTAGCTCGTTGAACTGCTCAAAAATGCGCTGGAAGTTTGGCATAAGGCAATGCTGTAAAGGTTAAGTACTGTGGGCTACCTTGGGTTGTAGCCCGACTGCTCAAAGATTTGCCGGTAGGCGTCGTTCCGCATCAGCTGCGGCAGGGTAACGTCGGGGTGGCGCTTCATGTAGCGGCTCACCAAGCGGTAGCCCAGCCAGCAGGCGGCGCGCCCGGGCGCCTCGCGCGAAAACTCCTGCGTGAACGGCCGCTCGTCCGTGAACTTGGCTATCGTGAAGGGATGCACGGAGAAGAGGAGCTTGCCCTCGACCAGCGTAAGCCACATGTAGGCCTCGTTGGCCGCGCACAGCCCCAGCTGCACCTTGGAGAAGCCAAAGATGGCCGTGTCCGGCTCGGACGGGAGCAGCTGCTTGGCGAAGTAGAGCGCCCGCCCCTCCCACACCATGCGCCCCAGCAGCTCGTCCTGCGCGGCGCGGTAGGGGAACAGCCCCTTGGCCAGCGCCAGCGCCACGTCCGCAGGGATTTTGGCGGGGTACATGTTGCGCACCAAATACTTGTAGAAGCCCAGCTGCGCGTACACCTCGTGGCCGGCGCCCAAGTACTTGTCCAGCCCCACCCCCACGAGGCTGTCCAGCAGCACGACAGGCTGGTTGAAGCCCGACACGTAGGTGACCACCTGCGGCGTGGGAGCTTCGGGGAAGTGCAGCTTGTAGCGCTTGAAGGCGTTGGTGAGCCGCCGGTTCAGCGCCTTGTCGTCGGGGAACGCCGCCTGCGCCTCACGGTACGACTCCTGCGCCACCTCGTCGCGCAGGAAGCTGGCGAGGTAGCCAAAAAACTCCGCATCCTGCGGGCTGCCCACGCTGATAACGTCCTCGCAGTAGCGCACAAAAAACTCGCCGTAGGCCGCGTGCAGCGCCGGCACCTGCTGCCGCAGGCTGTCGGGGTTGAGGGCGAACAAGTCCTGCTCAAACCGTCTCACCTCAACGGTCAGCTTCACCTTGTCGAGCTTAGCCCCATCGCCCCCGCATCCGCTCAGCAGCAGGGCGAGCATCGCAGGGAAAAAAACATGCTTCATTGCGTAAGTAGCTTTGGTTGATACGGCGCAAATGTATAAATTTTTTGGATTAGAATAAAGAAATTTGCTATCTTTATCGGGAAATTTTATAGACGACAGGAGATAATTATGAACTCGAAAGAATTATTAAATATTATCAGCGCCGGAGAAGCCAGCAAGGTGCAGTTTAAGCAGGCAGTGGATGACGACTCCATTGCTGCCGAAATGATTGCCATGTCTAACTCCAAAGGGGGGATTATTCTTTTGACAAAACCGGCGCCATTTGGGTTAAGCAGAGCGCGGATAAAAGACGATTGACGGATAACAATGAAATAATGCGGCTATTTCAGCAAAGCGGCCTGCTGCACGTGGATGAAATGGTGGTGCCCGATACCAGCGAAAAAGATATTGATGCCGGTAAAGTAGAAGAGTATTTGCGCAAATTGTACAAAAATGAAGAGATAGACGCTCCCGATGGGTACTTGTATCAGAACTTGGGAATTCTCAAAAATGGAAAAGTAACGCTCGGCGGATTGCTTTTTTTCGGGCGCAATCCACAACGCTATTTGCCTAATTTTTGCATCAAAGCGGTTTCCTTTTTTGGCAATAGCATTGGCGGGAGCAATTATAGAGATAGCCGCGACATTACCGGCACCATACCGGAGTTGTTCCGCGACGGAATGAACTTTTTTACCGCCAACCTACTACATTTGCAAAAACGACAAAACTTTAATTCAGTAGGTGTGCTTGAAATTGCTGAAGTAGCGTTGGAAGAGCTGCTGCAAAATGCGTTGATACACCGCGATTACACGATAAACGGGCCTATACGCCTAATGATTTTTGACAACCGAATAGAAATAGCCAGCCCGGGAAAGCTGCCCAACAGCTTGACCATAGAAAATATAAAGTTAGGGCAAGCAGTCCCTCGTAATAATTCACTCATCAGCTATTGCGCCAAGCTGATGACCTATCGAGGCATTGGCTCTGGCATTAGGCGGGCGCTTACTGCTCAACCCAATCTTCAGCTCATTAATGACGATGAAGGCATTGGGCAATTTACTGTAAAAATTCCAAGGCCTGAAAAGGATTTATAAGATAGTGCGGTTTTGTATCACCACCCCCCACATATACCTGCATGGTTGATTTTCGACGATTTGCAACGCTTTGGGGATGGTTATCTTCACCCCTTTGCCCTCCGCCTTCCATTGCAGCGGCTGCGAATAACCCAACAGCCGCACCGTGCTGCCCGCGCGGGGCTGCACAGATTCAAGCGTGAGCTCGCCGGCGGATAAATCGTTGAAAAACGCATACACACGGCTGCCATCCTTGCT
>JAITMY010000063.1 GCA_031290755.1 Prevotellaceae bacterium | reverse complement strand
CGCCGCGAGGGTATCTACGTAGCCTTCGACCAGCCGCAGCGCGGCGTGGCCGCGGGGCAGTTTGCCGCGTGGTACGAGGGCGATGAGCTGGTGGGAAGCGGCGTAATCGCCTGAGGGCGAATATTGCTGCATAAAATTTCGGAAACCGTCTCATTATTCAAAATTATGTTGTACTTTTACGCAGGCGCGGTTGCGCCCACGTAAAATCTGTATAACTCTTACTATTAGCACGCTATGTTTGTACACCTCCACGTTCACACCGAATACTCCATCCTTGATGGCGCCTCGAAGATACCGGCGCTGGTGGACAAAGCCATTGCCGACGGAATGCCGGCGGTGGCCATCACCGACCACGGCAACATGTACGGCGTGAAAGAGTTCATCGACCACATCGGCAAAAAGAACAAGAAGCTGCCGGAGGGCGCCGCGCCGCTCAAGCCCATCATCGGCTGCGAGGTTTACGTGGCCGAGGGCAGCCGCTTCGACCGCAAGGGGCGCGACGACATCGGCGGCGAGCATCTCATCCTGCTGGCCAAGAACAAGGTGGGCTACCACAACCTGATGCGGGTGGTGTCGCAGGGCTTCCTCGACGGGTTTTACGGCAAGCCGCGCATCGACAAGGAAATTCTGGCGCAGCACCGCGAGGGGCTGATAGCGCTGTCCGCCTGCTTGGGCGGCGAAATCCCCCAGCTGATACTGAAGAACGACATGGCGGGCGCCGAGCGCAGCATCCTGTGGTTCAAGGAGCTGTTTGGCGAGGACTACTACCTTGAGCTGCAACGGCACCGCCCCAGCCCGGCCTACCTCGAGGCGCTACAGCGCATTTTCCCCAACCCGGGCGACTCTTCGTCCGTGGCCTCGGTGTTCCCCAACCAGCAGCGGGTGAACGCCGCGCTGCTGGAGCTGGGGCAGCGGCTCGGCGTGAAGGTGGTGGCCAGCAACGACGTGCACTTTGTGAACGAGGACGAGGCCGAGGCGCACGACCGCCTGCTGTGCGTGAGCACCAACGCCGACGTGAACGACCCCAGGCGTATGCGCTACACGCAGCAGGAGTGGTTCAAAACCACCGCCGAAATGGAGGCCATCTTTGCCGACCTGCCCCAAGCGCTGGCCAACACGCTTGAGGTGGCCGGCAAGGTGGAGCTGTACGACATCAACAGCAAGGCCATCATGCCCCACTTCACGCTGCCCGAGGGCTTTGCGAACGACGGCGACTACCTGCGCCACATCGTTTACGAGGGCATCGAGGGCGGCAGCGTGCCCGGCGCCAAGCGGCGCTACCCCGACCTCACGAGCGACCTGCGGGAGCGCATCGACTTTGAGCTCGACACGATCATCAGCATGGGCTTCCCCGGATACTTCCTCATCGTGCAAGACCTCATTGCCGCCGCCCGAAAAATGGGCGTGTGGGTAGGCCCAGGGCGAGGCTCGGCGGCAGGATCGGTGGTGGCCTACTGCCTGCGCATTACCGACATCGACCCCCTGAAGTACGACCTGCTGTTCGAGAGATTCCTCAACCCCGACCGCGTGTCCATGCCCGATATTGACATCGACTTTGACGACGACGGGCGCGGAAAGGTGCTACAGTACGTAACCGACAAGTACGGCGCCAACAGGGTGGCGCAAATCGTAACCTTCAACACAATGGCCGCCAAGAGCGCCATCAAGGACGTGGCGCGGGTGCAGCAGCTGCCCTTGCAGGAGAGCAACCGCCTCTCCGGCCTCATCGACATGCTGCCCAGAGACGAGGTGTCGGTGAAAAACGCCGTGAAGAGCCTCCCCGAAATGAAGGCCGCCGCCGAGTCCAGCAACCCCATTCTGCGCGACACCATTAAGTTTGCCCTCCAGCTGGAGGGGACGGTGCGCAACGTAGGCGTGCACGCCTGCGGCGTGATCATCGGCGCCGACGACCTCACCAAGTTTGTCCCCATCAGCACCGTGGAGGACAAGGAGGCCAAGAGGCGCATCCCCGTAACCCAGTACGAGGGCACCAAGGTGGAGGACGTGGGGCTTATCAAAATGGACTTCCTCGGCCTCAAAACCCTCTCCATCCTCAAGGAGGCGGTGGCCAACATCAGGCAGAGCCGCGGCGTGGAGGTGGACATCGACGCCATCCCCATTGACGACAAGGCCACCTACGAGCTGTACAGCCGCGGAGACACCGTGGGCACCTTCCAGTTTGAAAGCGACGGTATGCGCAAGTGCCTGCGCGACCTCCAGCCCTCGCAGTTCGGCGACCTCATCGCCATGAACGCCCTCTACCGCCCCGGGCCAATGGACTACATCCCCGACTTCATCGCCCGAAAGCTGGGGCGGCAAAAAATAACCTACGACATCTCCGACATGGAGGAGTTCCTCCGCGACACCTACGGCATCACCGTTTACCAAGAGCAGGTCATGCTCCTGTCGCGCAAGCTCGCAGGCTTCACCCGCGGCCAGAGCGACGAGCTGCGAAAGGCGATGGGCAAAAAAATAAAGGAGAAGCTCGACAAGCTACAGCCCAAATTTTTGGAGGGCTGCAAGGCCAATGGGCACGACGAAAAAATAGTCAAAAAAGTCTGGGAGGACTGGGAGTCCTTTGCCTCCTACGCCTTCAACAAGTCCCACGCCACCGGCTACTCGTGGGTGGCCTACCAGACGGCCTACCTCAAGGCCAACTACCCCGCCGAGTACATGGCTGCGCTGCTCAGCTGTAGCCTCTCCAACATCAGCGACATTTCGCGCTTCATGGACGAGAGCCGCCGCATCGGCACGCAGGTGCTCGGCCCCGACGTGAACGAAAGCCTGCTGAACTTCGCCGTCAACAAGGAGGGCAACATCCGCTTCGGGCTGGCCGCCATCAAGGGCGTGGGCGAGGCCGCCGCCCTCAACATCGTGGAGGAGCGCGCGGCGCGCGGCGCCTTCAAGAGCATCTACGACATACTGGAGCGCGTGAACCTCCAGTCGTGCAACAAAAAAACCTTCGAGGCGCTGGCCGGCTCCGGCGCCCTCGACAACCTTGGCCTGCCGCGCGGCTGCTACTTTGCCGAGGCCGGCGTCGGCCTCACGTTCACCGACACCCTCCTGCGCTTCGGCCTGCTACAGCAGCAGAGCAAAGGCTCGCAGCAGCAGTCCCTCTTTGGCGCAACCTCCGGCATCAACGTGGTGAAGAACCCCACACCGCCCGACAGCGCAAGCATGAACAAGCTCGAGCTGCTGAAGCTCGAGCGCGAGCTAATCGGCGTGTACCTCTCCTCGCACCCCCTCGACGAATTCAAGGTCATCGCCGAGCAGATGACCACCTGCTCCGTGGCCGACCTCAAGGACATCCGCCGGCTGCACGGCAAAAACCTGAAGTTTGTCGGCTTAGTAACCAAGGCCTCCGAGGCCATTGCCAAGAACGGCAACCCGTTTGGCCGCGTTACCGTCGGCGACTTTACGGGCACCCACGAGTTTACGCTGTTTGGAGACGCCTACCTCAAGTTCAAAAACTACTTTCAGGAGAACTACAGCCTGTTCTTTCACGCCACCGTGCAGGAGCGCTTTTTCAAAAAAGACGGCGCCGGCGGCGACTTAGAGGTGAAGATTACCAGAATTGACCTGCTGCGCGACGTGATGGACAAGGGCATCAAAAGGATTACGGTAGCGCTGGACGTCGCCACCCTGAGCGAGGCGCTTGTCGCCGACCTCACGGACATGCTCGCCGCCGCTCCCAAGGGCAACGCCGCCCTCTACCTCAAGCTCACCGACGAGGCCAGCAGCGTGCAGCTCGAGCTATTTTCAAAAAAGTACTTCCTCACCTTCGGCAAAAACATCGAGCGCTTCTTCACCGCCCGCGGGCTGCCCTTTGCCATATCGTGAGGGGGGAGTAGTAGGGGTAGTGGTAGTAGCAGTTAGCGGGAGGCTACGCAAATTCAAACGTATTTTTCACCTGCACGTATTTTCGCGCCAACTTCTGTGGCGCAGCGGAAGGCGTAGCTTGTGGACACTCCGGCGTAGGAAAATCTTTTTCTCTAAACTCCAGCGCAAAATTATCGGGTAGCCGCTCCAAATCATTCGGGTTGTCAAGCAAATAGTTGACAAAATCAAACGTGAGGCCGATATTCCTGTTAGTAGCTTCTTGCTGTGTCATATTGTTTTACTTTAATTTACTGTATACCTTCAAAGCTCCCCCCGCCCACAAAAAAGCGGCGCCACACATGTAGCGCCGCCTACAGCGCCCGCAACGCTGCGGGCATTCAAATCAGCAGAGGTGCTTACTCGTCGCCGCCGCCTTCGCCTTTTAGGCAAGCTGCCGCTGCTTCCACTACACCTTTCTGGTATTCGGTGTACTTGGCCGGATCTTCGGTGTCGACCAACTTTGACTGGTCGAGCTTGCTGATGCAAGCGGCTACAGAAGCATCGCTTAGTCCTGCTGCGGTAACGCAATCGCAGAAAGCCTTGCCGGCGGCTTTGCCCTTGTCAAAGTCGCTCTCCTCCTCGCTGCACGACACCACCACTACTACGGTTGCCAGCGCAACCATTACGCTTGTTAGCGTTGCATAAACCAATTTCTTTTTCATTTTGTATAATGATTAAGTTTTTCCCTTCTACTCGTAGGCTTTTCGTAGGGACTATTCCGCCCGTTTTTTTAGGAGGGTCTGCTCCTCCCCGCCGCTTAGGGTAGTGGTTGGCGGTCCACTTTTTTGCGCTACGGTATTATCGCGCTCACGATTTCGCTCCACGGCCCCTTTTCGCCCTTGGGGTTTTGCCACGCGAGGCAGGCGTACACCCACTTTCCGCGCTGCGCCTCGGTGAAGTCCAGCGTGTAGGGCGAGG
>JAITMY010000069.1 GCA_031290755.1 Prevotellaceae bacterium | reverse complement strand
CGGTTGTACCCATTATCAACTTCCACTGCGCCTGCGTTACCTCGTGCTTCCCTATTTGGAAGCTACTCACTGTTACGCTATGCAAAGGTCTTTCGCCGTCGGAGCAGTCGCTTCCTTGCTCGGCTGTGCAGCCCATAGTAAAGGTTCCGCCTTTTACGAACACCATCTCCGGCTCGGCGGGGTGGCGCGGGGCGTTGCTGCGGGTAGAGAAATTTTGTGCAACGCATACGTTGGTTGCCAACAGAGCGGCTGCAAGAGCCGCAAAACTCATTGTTTTTTTCATGATAAATAAAAAATTAATTTGTTTTGCCCTCCATCACGCCTTTGGGCTATTGTCTTGCGTTCTGCTCTGTTTTTTGGATGGTTTTGCAGAAATAATTATCCATCGTTTTTCCCACCTTCGTTCCACGTTAAGCGGCATTTGCAATGCCGCCGAACGAGGGTAGCGCACAAAAAAAACGTGCAAACCTTATGAATATCGGTTTACACGTTTTTGGCGTTTGCCTAATAAATATGCTTCAGACCTTCGGGTAGTCGTAGTCTATCTCGCGCGGGACAAAAAATCCCTTGATGCAATTTGGGTTGCGAACACATATTTGCACGATGCCGTACCCCAACCAATCATAACTATTGGTGCTACTCTTGAGGGCGGCTGCGCCGCTCAAAACAGCATCGGCTACGGACTTATCGCAGCCGTGAAAACCCAGGACTAAGCCCGAACGAGTTGAATACATAGCAGTGTCGTGTTAATAGGTTTTCCAATTCTTTTTGGGAAAAAACAACTCTTTATACTCCTCTTCGGTGCCGTCAAAATGGAGGCAACGATACAACTCCTCACGGAATTCTTTTGCCGATTCTGGGGTCATTGTTTCTCTGAAATTCTGCATATCAGCAATGAATTCGGCTCTTTCTCTTTCTGTCATAGTAATAAAAAATTAAAGTGATAAATTAAATTGCGCCACAAAGGTACAAAAAATAATTTATCCTCCAACCTTTTTCGTGTAAACCAATATGTCAAAGAACCTTTTTTCCCACCCCCCCCACCCCCCCAGTCGCCGCCTTCGGCGGCTTCACTGGGGGTTACTCACATTCAACCCTGTCGGGTTGGCAGGCGGCAGAACCCGCAAGGGTTCAATGTGAGTAACCCCCAATGAAGCGCAGCGACTGGGGGCATTTTTCCCAAAAAATTTCGACCGCTGCGCGGTTTTACAAATTCCCTCGTTTTGCCTTGTCGGGCTTCGTCCCTCGCCCGCCTTTGCAAAACTCGTTTAGCTTACGAGGAGGGACGGACGCCCCGCAGGATAAACTTAGGGGAGAACAAGGCGGAAGCCCAAATTGTTGCCGCTGTTGCCGGGCGTGCGGTTGCTGCGGAAGGCAACGCGACAGTTCGCCGCCGTGCTGTACCAGCCGCCGCCGCGATCCACGCGGTACGAGCCGGATGACGCGCCCTTAGGGTCGTACTGCGACGATGATGAATAATCGCCGTACCAATCGCTGCACCACTCCCGCACGTTGCCGCTCATATCGTAAATGCCCAGCTCGTTGGCTTGCTTTGCGCCTACGGGGTGAGTGGTACTGCTGCTGTTGTCGGTGTACCACGCCACGCTGCCAACAGAATTGCTGCCGCTGTACTTGTAGCCGCTGCTGCGGGTGCCGCCACGCGCCGCAAACTCCCACTCCGCTTCGGTGGGCAGGCGGTAGCGCTTACCCGTAGCAGCGTTCAGCTTGCTAATAAAATTCTGCACGTCATTCCAGCTTACACTCTCTACAGGGTAGCTGTCGCCTTTCTTAAAGCTGGAGGGGTTGCTACCCATTATGGCTGTCCACTGCGCCTGCGTTACCTCGTACTTGCCAATGTTGAAGCTGCTCACCGTTACGCTATGCGCGGGCTTCTCGTCGCTGTCGCAATCGCTGCCCTGCTCGCCGGTGCAGCCCATTGTAAAGGTGCCGCCCTGCACAGCTACCATATCCCTTTCAAAAGATGCTGCAACTTGCCGCGCCGCCTCTTCTTTCCGCCGCTTTTCTTCGGCAAGCTTGCGCTCCTCTTCCGCCTTCACCTCCGGCGTGCGGGCCAGCATTTCCTGCGCCACCGCCTGCGTTACCTTTACCAGCGAGCTGACGTCAGTGCTGGTGAGCGGCTTGTTGGCGGTGGCGTCCACGATGCCCGTTTCTACGTTTATCAGGCGCGAGGCCAGCAGGCTGCCGCCGTAAGAGGAGGTGCTCACCTTGACTACGCACACGTACTGCACGCCAAACTGCTTGCCGATAGCCGCCATTTCGGTGTCGTCCACGTTGCCGCTTTGCTGGTAGCCCTGCTCCTTGCGCAGCTCTTTCAGGAAGGCGTCGGTGCGCTCCATAGCCACGTACACCGCGCTGTTGGTGATGGCGCCCACCAGCTTTGCGCCCAGCACCTTGCTCTCGTTCTCGTTGGTGGAGCCGGCAATGTACACCGCCACCCGCTTTTTGCCGCTGCCCGAGCGGTTGGCGGTGGCGCTGCCTATCATCTGCGTGGCGAGGTTTTCCGACACGCTAATCAGCGTGGTCAAGCTGTTGATTTGGTCGTTGCCGTCGGCGGCGGCCACCACCGAGGCCCGCTCCACGTCAATCAGGCGGGCCGTTACAAAGTCGCCGCCCTGCACGGGCACCATCTCCGCCACGCACACGTAGCCCACCCCCGCCTGCTTGCCTAAGCGCGAAATGTCGTTGTCGTCCACGTTGCCGCTGCGCTGGTACTTTTGCTCCTTGCTCAGCTGCTGCAAAAAAGCCATCGTGCGCTCCACCGCCACGTACTGCTGGCTTTGCGTGATCGCCTCCACCAGCTTCTCACCCAAAATCTCGTTGTCGCCCGCGGTCTTGCCGCCGGTAACGTACACGGCTACTTTTTCTTTTTGCCCAAAAACCACGCTCGCACACATTACGGCGAGCAATAAAACCAATACTTTTTTCATCGTGTTACTACATTAAAATTTTTACTTCTCTCCCGTCACCTTATTGCTATGACCCCCCCCAGTCGCCGCCTTCGGCGGCTTCACTGGGGGTTACTCACATTCAACCCTGTCGGGTTGGCAGGCGGCAGAACCCGCAAG
>JAITMY010000020.1 GCA_031290755.1 Prevotellaceae bacterium | reverse complement strand
GCCTACGGTGGCGCCGTGGCTGCACTTCACATCGTCGGCGTAAATTTCGAGCTGGGGCTGCGTGTGCACCTGCGCCGCAGCGCTCAGCAGGAGCGTTTTGCACGACTGCCGGGCGTCGGTGTGCTGGGCGTCCTGCGCCACCACCACCTTGCCCGCGAAGCTCACCACCGCGCTGCCCGCGGCAAGCTGCCTGAACAGCTGCCGGCTCACGCAGCGTGGCGCGGCGTGGTGCACCGCCACCTCCGTGCTGTGGCGCTGCGACAGCGAGGCCGCGCCGAGGCCAAAGATGCTGCACTCGGCCTGCTCGCCTTGCAGCTCCACCTGCACGCGCTGCGCTACCTCTTCGCCCCCCAGCGCCAGCAGAAACAGGTTGACGCAGCTGCCCGCCGCCTGCTGCACGTGCAGCGCGGCGCAGCGGCTGGCGGTGTTCAGCAGCAGCAAGTCCAGCTGCGCGGCCTCGGCCACCTCCACCCGCAGGGTGGGCTGCCGGTCGTCGCGCAGCTGTAGGGCAAGGCGCTGGCGGGGCGCTACGCGCAGGGTATCGGTTTTCATGGTTGCTTCGTTCATGGTTTGCGGCGCTAAGCTTCGGCGGGCTTCAGCCAATCGTAGCCCCTGGCCTCCAACTCCAGCGCCAACTCCTTGCCGCCGGTTTTGATAATTTTACCTTGGTAGAGCACGTGCACAAAGTCGGGCACGATGTAGTCCAGCAGCCGCTGGTAGTGGGTGATGAGCACGGTGGCGTTCGTGGCGCTACGGAGCGCGTTGACGCCGTCGGCCACCACGCGCAGGGCGTCGATGTCGAGGCCGCTGTCGGTCTCGTCGAGGATGGCGAGGCTCGGCGCCAGCATGGCCATTTGGAAGATTTCGTTGCGCTTTTTTTCGCCGCCCGAAAAGCCCACGTTCACGCCGCGCGAGGCGAAGGCGCTGTCCATTTCCACCAGCGCCATTTTTTCGCGCAGCAGCTTGAGGAAGTCCGCGGGCGGCAGCTCCGGCAGCCCCTGATGCTTGCGGCGCTCGGCCAGCGCAGCCTTCATGAAGTTGACGTTGCTCACGCCGGCAATCTCCACCGGGTACTGAAAGCCGAGGAACAGCCCCCTGCGCGAGCGCTCCTCCGGCGGCATCCCCAGCAGGTTTTGCCCGCCAAACGTGGCCTCGCCCTGCGTTACCTCGTAGCCCGGCTTGCCGGCCAGCACCGCCGACAGGGTGCTCTTGCCCGACCCGTTAGGCCCCATGATGGCGTGCACCTCGCCGGCGTGCACCGCAAGGTTTACCCCCCTCAAAATTTCCTTGCCGCCAATGGAGGCGCAAAGGTTAGCTACCTGTAAAAGCATACTCTTCTGTTCCTGTTGTTCATACCAAATTTCATGTGCCGACGGCTACCGCTTCTCCACCTTCACCACCTCCACCTTGTAAACCACCGGCGTGCAGGGCGGCACGATGCTGCCCAAGCCTTTCAGCCCAAAGGCCGCCTTCGAGGGCAAAACGTAGGTCGCTTTTTCGCCCTCGCTCATGGAGGCGAGCGCCTTCTCCAAGCCCGACACCACCTGCCACTGCTGCCCGCGCACGTAGCGAAACGCCTCGGCGCCCTTGCCGCTGCTGTCGAACTTGTGGCCGTTCAAAAAGCGCCCCTCGTACACCACCTGCATCACGTCGCCATACTTTTCGGGCTTCTTCCCGTTGCCCTGCGCCTCCTGCTTTTTCCAAATTTCACCGACCTGCGCAAAGCCCTTGCGCTGCCGCAGGTAGCGCTCCGTCAGGCGCTTCTCGTAGGCCGACAGCTCCGCGCAAAAATTTTCGTAGCCGTCGTCAAGCACAATGTCAGGCTCCACGCTACGCACCACGCGCAGGTTGACCCGCAGCGGCGACTTTTTCGCTGCCGCCTCCTTCACCTTCGGGTAGCTGATGAGGCTCGGCAGCAGCGCAGCGGCGGGCATGAGCAGCTCTACGCTGTCGCCCTGCGAAAACTTTTGGAGGATAGCCTCCACCGAGCTGCTTTTCGGGCGCTCGCCGATGTACAGCCAGCAGGTTTCGCCAAAAATTTTGCCGCCGCCCTCAGCGGTAGCCACCAGCCGCAGCTGCACGTGGCAGCCTGCGCCGATGCTCTTGCTGCTGCCGCCCAGCTCGCAAAAGCGGTAGCGCACCTCGTCGCTCAGCGCCGTGTAGCGCTGCGCCTGCAAGCAAAGCGCAAGGCATAGGGCGCACAGGATGGCAATGGCTGCTTTCATTTTACTTTACCTCGCTCGTGTTGTTACTGTAGCCCGCTTGCTCCACCGCGGCAAGCTCGAAGCTGCACACCAGCGGGCTTTGCGGGGGTATTTTATCGCCGTCGCCCAGCAGGCCGAACGCCATGTGGGCGGGGAAAACAAAGCGCACCCGGCTTCCCTGCCGCAGCCCCAGCAGGGCGGTGTTCAGGATGTTGATGTCGGCAAAGCTGCCCACCGCAACGCGCAGCGGGCGCCGCTCGCTGTAGGTGTAGCACGGCGTGCCGTCAATGAGCAGGATGCTGCCGTGCAGCACGACCACGTCCTTGTTGGCCACCGGTGCGCCCCTGCCCGCCTCCACCAGCTGGTAGAAGTAGCCGGTGCTGCTCTGCTGCATGTCCAGCTGCTGGCGGGCGATGTACGATTGCAGAATGTCCTGCTCCTTTTCGCTCATGTACTTGTTGATGCTTTGCAGCCGCTGCTTGTCTGGCGACACCACGGCCACCTGCGGCGCCTGCTCGCGGGGTGCGCCGCACTGCGCCGCCAGCAGCGCCATGCCTGCAAGCAGGCAGCTAATTTTGCTTCGCATCAGCAGCTTTCGTTCCAAATCTTTTCAAGGTATGCCTTACAGTTTTCCATCGTATCGAAATATTTTCCGCCCGCGGCGTTGAAGTGCCCTCCGCCGTTGAAGTGCTTACGCGCCATGTCGTTCACCGAAATGTCCTTGCCCTTGGAGCGCAGCGACACGCGGATGTGCGTTTTGTCCGTGGCCTCGGTCAGCAGCGCAGACAGGGTGATGCCCCTGATGGAGAGCGGGTAGTTCACGAAGCCCTCCGTGTCGCCGGGCTGGAAGTTGAAGCTGTCCATCTCCTCGCGCGAGAGCGAGATGTAGGCCGCGCCGCGCTCCGGCAGCAGGCGCATTTGGCTTTGCAGGCAGTAGCCCAGCAGGCGCATTCTGCTCTCCGAGTAGCTGTCGTAAACCCGCGCGGCCACCTCGTTCTTGTCAATCCCCAGCTCCATCAGGTCGGCGGCCATGCGGAACGTGTCGGGCGTGTTCACGCTGAAGCTGAACGAGCCGGTGTCCGTCATCAGCCCCGTGTACAGCGCCTCGGCGATGCCCTTGCTCAGCAGCGGCTTGCCCTCCAGCGCCACGATAACGCGGTACAGCAGCTCGGAGGTGGAGCTTGCCGACGGGTCAGAGAGCACGAGGTCGAACTCCTCGCCGCGGCGCAGGTGGTGGTCTATCAGCACGCGCGGCGCGGCGCAGGCGGTGAGCGCCTCGCCCAGCGCCTCGAGGCGGGCGAGGTCGTTGAAGTCGAGGCATAGCAGCAGGTCGCAGCCCTGTAGGTAGGTGTGCACGGCCTCCCGGCTGTCGAGGTAGCTCACCGCGCGGTCGGCGCCCTCTATCCACGACAAGAAGTCGGGGAACCTGTTCGGGAAGGCCACCAGCACCTCCATTGCCGGAAACGCCGCCCGCAGGTACCCCCACGCAGCCAGCGACGACCCCACCGCGTCGCCGTCGGGGTTCACGTGCGACACAATCAGGCAGCGCCGGGCCTCGCCCAGCAGCGCCTTCAGCCGGGCAACGCCCGCGCTCCAAGGGTGGCTTAACATATCTTTTTACTTTTACGCTGCCGCAAAGATATACTTTTTTCTTTAACCACAAAAAAAGCCTGCGCAGGGGCACAGGCGTAACCGCTGGGAGCGGCGTAGCGTGCCTCACGCCAAGGGGGATGCTACCCTGTCGCGAAACGGGCTATTGGCTATCCGTGTGGTAAGATACGCTTTTAGCTCCTCAAAGGTCATCCCTTTGGTTTCGGTGTAGATTTTGGCCTGAATAGCGTTTTTCATTTCAACGCAATCGAAGTCTTTTGTACGCTTAGCAATTTCCATAATGTATCAACTCTTTGGGGTTTCTAATTTCTATAGTGGCGCAGCCACGCTTCAAATTCACGGCATTGTAGCCTTTTATTCTTTCAAGATTAACGATGTGCTTAAAATTCCAGCTTGCCAAACAAAAACCGCAAGCCCTCACGAGCCTGCGGTTTCCTCATTGTGCATTGATGGTAGGAGCGGGCAAACCCCGCCCCTACATGCCTACTGCTTCACCACCTTGGCTACCTTACTCCCTACCTTGATGAGGTACGTGCCTGCGGCGTGCCGGCTCAGGTCTATTACCGCTGCTTTGCTGCGCAGAACGAGGGCGCCGCCAAGGGTGTAAACCTTCACTTCCGCACCGGCGGGGTTGTCTATGTAAACAAGGCCGGTGGTGGGGTTGGGGTAGATTTGTAGAGACGTGGCATGCCGCGTCTCTACGACGGTGGTGCTGCTGCTATCGGTTACCGTTACCATGGACGTTCCCTTTTTGGTGGCATCCACCGTTGAGGTGGCGGTTACGGTGAGCGTGGTGGCCGCTTCGTCGGCAGCAACGGTGAGCAGGCCGCTGGCGCTGCCAATGCTGGTGCCGCTGTTGGCGCTGCCTGTTACGCTCCACGTTACCGTTTGCGCCGGACTATTCGTCCCTGTTACGGTGGCGCTAAACAGCTGCGTAGTGCCTATTTGCACAGCTACGGGATTGGGAGACACGGTTACGTTGGTAACAGTGGGCGTGGTCTCGCCGCCGCCTGTTGCCGTCCACCTGGCCCAAAACTCCTTGTCGCCCGTGCTGCCAATGGGGATGCCGGTTGTGGCGCTGCCGGTGTAGGTTGCGCTGCCGAACCAGCCGTCGAAGGTGTAGCCCTCGCGGTTGCCCGGTGCTACCAGCGCGATGGGGAGCGCGGCGCTGGTGTAGCTGGCGGGGTTGGTGTTGGTGGCGCCGTTCAGGTTGTTGTAGGTGATGCTGTAGCTTGGTTCCACCGCCACCTCCCACTTGGCGTAGAGCGTAATGTTTGCCGCTACCACATCGTTCTCAAAATCCCAAGCGTTGCTGTAGGTGCCGTAGGAGTAGTCCTTGTACCACGCGTCGAACGTGTACCCGGAGCGGGTGGGGGGCGTGGGGGCGGCAATGGTGTTGCCCTGCGCAACGCCCTTGATGGAGTCTACGCTGCTGCCGCCTTGCGCGTCGAAGGCTACGGTGAACGTGGGGGCGTTGCCCGATACGTCGCGCAGCAAAAATTCCCTCCACACGCCATCGGCCAGGTACGCCGACAGCGAGCCGTCGGGCACGATGACTTCGCAAAGGCTCTTATCTACACTGGTGAACGCGTAGCCGTAGTTGGTTGCCGGTGGCGTGGGGTTGAGCACGGTGATGCTCCGCAGCGCCGTGCAGTAGGCAAACGAGTACCAACCAAGCTCCGTCATGCCGGCAGGCAGCACCACGTTGATAATCCCCTTGCTCTGGTAGCTGCGGTTGATAAATGAGTACTGCGGTAGCGTGTTGGCGGCATACGTATTGTCTGACCATGTTCCCCCATCGCCTTCGTAGGCGGCAACGGTGGCGCCGCGGAGGTCTAACTCCACCAAGGCAGCCATGCTGTCGCGCATAAACCTTACGTCGCGAGCATCAATCGTGCCGCTCACCACCAGCGAGGTGATGGTGTCGGCTTCTGCCCGATTAACCGCGGTGGTGAGGCTGCCCGCTGCGGCGAGGGTAACGGTTTTGCTAACCACGGTGAGCCACACGGCGTAGATGGTGTCGTTGGCCGGCGTTTCGTAGGTGGTGGCGGCCGAGTATGCCGCCCCTGTGCCGTCCTGCGCGGCGTTCCACCCGATGAAGAGGTGGCCGGTGCGGGTGGCGGTGGGCAGCTTGCCTACGGTGCGGCTGTAGGCTACCTCCTTGGCGGCGTTGCCCACCACCGCGCCGCCGTTGGCGTCGAAGGTGAGGGTGTAGTTGGTGAGCCACTGGGCGTAGAGGGTGGTGTCGCCGGCCACGCTGTAGCTGGTGGACGCGGTGTAGGCCGCGCCGCTACCGTTGCGGGCAATGTTCCAGCCGTTGAACGTGTAGCCCTCGCGCTGCGCGGTGGGCAAGCTACCCACGGCGCTGCCGTAGGATACCGACAGGGCGGCGTTGCCTACCACCGTGCCGCCGTTGGCGTCGAAGGCTATGCGGTAGGTGTTGGGCGTCCACTTGGCGTAGAGCGTCTTGTTGCCCGTGCTGCCAACGGGGATGCTCGTTACGGCGCTGCCGGTGTAGTCGTAGCTGTTGTACCAGCCGCCAAAGGTGTAGCCCGCGCGGCTGCCCGGTGCCACCAGGGTGATGGCCGATACGCTCGCGTAGGTGGCAGGGTTGGTGTTGGTGGCGCCGTTCAGGTTGCTGTACGAGATGCGGTAGGTGGTAAAGTTGGCCACGATTACCGTGTCCTGCGATAGCGTGAGGTGCAGCGTGGCAGCGGAGTCGAGCACCGTGCTGCCGCTTGTCCAGCTGCTGAAGATGCTGGCGGGCGCTGCCGTGAGCGTGAGCGTTTCGCCGACGGTGTAGAAGCGATCTTCTACGCCCGCAACGCTACCCCACAAGGTGTTGCTCGGTCGTGCCGAAACGGATAGGCCGCCGCCTACGATGTTCAGGAAGTCTTTCCAGTAGGTGGCCGCTTGGTACCGCTCTACCGATGAGGTGGACACCGTGAGCGTGCAGCTATCTTTGTTTACGCCCTCGAACGCGCCGGCGTAGCCGTAGTAGCTACTGTAGTAGCTGGTGATGCTTTGCGGCTGCGAGCGCAAGTCGGTGATGGACGTCAAGCTGTCGCAGCTGATAAAAGCAAGCCTGCCAATGCTGCTAACGCCGCTGCCAATGGTTACCGAAGTCAGCCCGTGGCAAGTGGCAAACGCAAAGTCGCCAATGCCGGTAACGTCGCTGGGAATGGTGTAGCTGCCTTGCCTGCCGGCGGGGTACAGCACCAAGGTTGACTTGTCGCGGCTAAACATTACGTTTGCTTCGCTGGTATAGGTGGCGTTAGCGGCGTCCACGTTGATGGTGGTTAGCGCGCTGCATGGGGAGAAGGCATGGTAGTAGGTGTAAAGGTTGCTGCTAACGCCGCTGCCAATGCTGGTAACGCCGCTGCCAATGGTTACTGAAGTCAGCCCGTGGCAACCGGCAAAAGCGCCATTGCCAATGCTGGTAACGCTGTTGGGAAGGGCTACCGAAGTCAGGTTGCTGCAATCGGCAAACGCTATATCGCCAATGCCGGTAACGCCGCTGGGGATGACCACCGTCTTTACTTGGCTTCGGTAGCTGCTCGGTACGGAGCTTGTTAGCGCTCCCGCCCCGCTAATGGTGAGCGTGCTGTCAGGGCATAGCCGTGCCGTGAGGTTGTCGCCTGCGGCAAAGGTAACGCAGCATTGCGCATCTAAGGCCACGATGTTGGTAAATCCACCCCAGCCGACATACGCCTTAGCCGTTATGCCGCAAGGCACGGTGAGCGTGGCGGTGGAGGTGGGAACACCCTCAAACGCAAGTTCCAAAGTAGGCGGCGTAACGGCAAGGCAGGTGACGGCGGTAAGATTGCCGCAACCGTAAAAAGCATAGTAGCCAATGCGGGTAACACTGTCGCCTATCACCAGCGTCTTTATTCGGCTTCGGTAGAGGTTCCAAGGTGTATTTACACCTCCATAGCTATAATTCGCTATTGCCCCCGCTCCGCTGATGGTAAACGTACTATCGCTGCACAGCTGCGCAGTGAGGTTGCCTGCGGCAAAGGTAATGCAGCATTGCGCATCCGTGGCTACGATATGGGTAAACGCACTCCAGCCCGATGCCACTGCATATACCATAGCACAAGGTACGGTGAGCGTGGCGGTAGAAGTGGGAACATACGAAAACGCATACTGTCCCACAGTAGGCGGCGTGGCAGCAGGGCAAGTAATAGTGGTCAGCCCGCTGCATTGGTAAAAAGCATAGCTGCCAATGCTGGTTATACCGTCGGGAATGGTTACCGAAGCCAGCCCACTGCAACCGTCAAAAGCATAGCTGCTAATGCTGGTAATGCTGTCGCCCATCACCACCGCCTTTACCATGTTTCGGTAGGGGTACCAAGGTACACTATTAGTATTCGTATAGCTTGCCATTGCCCCCGTTCCGCTAAAGGTGAGCGTGCTATCGCTGCACAGCTGCGCCGTGAGGTTGTCGCCTGCGGCAAAGGTAACGCAGCACTGCGCCTCGGTGCTTACGATATGGGCAAACGAGTTCCAGCCGGATGCCCCTGCATACCTTACCATGCAAGGCACGGTAAGCGTGGCGGAAACACTATTAAACGGGTCATTGCCCGCAATAGGCGGCATAGCGGCAAGGCAAGTAATAGCGGTAAGATTGCTGCAATTGTAAAAAGCATAATTGCCAATGCTGGTAACGCCGTTGCCGATGGCTATCAAAGTCAGACCTGTGCAATTGTAAAAAGCAAAGTTGCCAATGCTGGTAACGCCGTTGCCGATGGTTACCGAAGCCAGCCCTGTGCAATTGTAAAAAGCATTAATGCCAATGCTGGTAACGCCGCTGCCGATGGTTACCGAAGCCAGCTTGCTGCAACCGTTAAAAGCATCGCTGCCAATGCTGGTAACGCTGTCGCCTATCACCACCGCCTTTATTTTGCTTAGGAAAGGCTTCCAGGGCTGATTGCTATTATAATCTGCCATTGCCCCCGTTCCGCTAATGGTAAGCGTGCTGTCGCTGCACAGCTGCGCCGTGAGGTTGTCGCCTGCGGCTAAGGTAACGCAGCACTGCGCTTCTGTGCCCACAATATGGGCAAACGCACTCCAGCCATCTGCCACTGCATACTCTACACCGCAAGGCACGGTGAGCGTGGCAGTGGAGGTGGGAACGCCCGAAAACACAGAAGTCCCCACAGTAGGTGGCGTAGCGGCAAGGCAGGTGATGGCGGTAAGATTGCTACAACTGGAAAAAGCATTATCGCCAATGCTGGTAACGCCGCTGGGGATGACCACCGTCTTTACTTGGCTTCGGTAGTAGCTCTGTACGGAGCTTGTTAGCGCCCCTGTGCCGCTAATGGTCAGCGTGCTATCGCCACACAGCTGCGCGGTGAGGTTGTCGCCTGCGGCAAAGGTAACGCAGCACTGCGCATTTAAGCCCACGACGTTGGTAAATCCACCCCAGCCGGCATACGCTCCAACCATTATGCCGCAGGGCACGGTGAGCGTGGCGGTGGAAATGGGAACGCCATGAAATACAAAGGAGTACATCAAAGCAGGCCGTGTAATAGAAAAGCATGTGATGGCGGTAAGCTTGCTGCAACCGGAAAAAGCCTCCTGACCAATGTCGGTAACGCTACTGCCGAGGGTTACTGATGCAAGATTGCTGCAACCATAAAAAGCATAACTGCCAATGTCGGTAACACTGTCGCCTATCACCACCGCCTTTATATAGCTTCGGTAGGGGTACCAAGGTACATTACTACTCGTATAGTTTGCCATTGCCCCCGCGCCGCTAATGGTGAGCGTACTATCGTTGTACAGCTGCGCCGTGAGGTTATCGCCTACGGCAAAGGTAAGGCAGCACTGCGCCTCCGCGGCTACGATACGGGCAAACGAGTCCCAGCTCGATGCCACTATATATGCTATTGCACAAGGTACGGTAAGCGTGACGGTGGAAGTAGGAACATACTGAAACGCAAACTGCCCCACAGTAGGCGACGTGGCAGCAAGGAAAGTAATAGCGGTCAGCCCGCTGCAATTCCTAAAAGCAAAAGAGCCAATGTTGGTAACGCTGTTGCCGATGGTTACCGAAGTTAGCCCACTGCAACCGTCAAAAGCAAAAGAGCCAATGCGGGTAACGCTGTCGCCTATCACCACCGCCTTTACTATGCCTCGGTAGGGGTACCAAGGTGCATTAACAGTATTCTCATATTCTGTCATTGCCCCTGCACCGCTAATGGTAAGCGTACTATCGCTGCACAGCTGCGCCGTGAGGTTGCTGCCTGCGGCAAAGGTAACGCAGCACTGCGCGTCCGTGGCTACGATATGGGCAAACGAGTTCCAGCCGGATGCCCCTGCATAGGTTACCTTGCAAGGCACGGAGAGCGTGGCGGTGGAGGTGGGAACACCCGAAAAAGCGCCCGCCGCAGTAGGCGGCGTAGCG
>JAITMY010000017.1 GCA_031290755.1 Prevotellaceae bacterium | reverse complement strand
CAAATGGGTTAAGTTATTGGAACATATTTATTATTAACTCGTATAAACATTGGTTGTGGCGCTATAAACGTTCTATTTCATCGTGCAAAAGTCCTGTGGCAGCGCTAATTTGAGCAATGGAAATGCCTAAGGATTTCATGTTTTTGGCAACATCGCGTTTCTCTGCTTGCCTGCCTTCTTGCTTGCCTTTGGCAAAATTTTTCTGAGCAGTCTCATTCAACAACGTGCTCTCAACAAGAATAGCGTCGCGGTATTTATCGTAGGCATCCAGCTGCTCTTTCGTGTATGCTCCGCGCTCAACGTAGCCGAGCGCCTCGTGTATCTCCGCGTTCTCCAGCAAGTCCGCAGGGGCTGCTGACGTACTCTCATCCACCTCCGTCAAAAAGCGCAGCCATAGCTCTCGCAGCTTGCGCTCCGCCCTGCCCTCGGGACGGAACTTCGGCAGCTCAATAAAAACAAACTCCAGCCCCTTTATCTGCTGCTGCGTGTCGAAGATATTTACGATTTTGTAGTGGTGGTAGTAGCTGTGCTCGCGCCCCTTTGTCTTGTCAAAAATGTGGCATACCAAGTTCAGCACGTACACCGGCTGCAGCAGAACGTAGTCCTTCGCCTTGTCCAGCTGCTTCACGTAGGCTTTCGAGGCGTTGAGCAGCACGCGCTGCTTGAAGCTGTCCGTCCAGCTCATCTGCATCTCCACGATAAACTGCCGCCCCGTGACGTCTGTGCAGCGCACGTCCACGATGGTGTTTTTCAGGTTCGGCAGCTCGGGTACCAGCTCGCCCGTTTCGTAGGAAACATCGACTATCTGCTGCGCTTCGTCGAAGGGCAGCAGGCTATTCAGCAGGCTAATGCACAGGTGCTTGTGCTCGCCAAATACCCGCTTAAAGGTCAGGTCGTTCTTAGGATTTAAGTACTGTGCCATTATGTTTTTTGCTTACTATTAAGGTTCCACTAACGCCCGCAAAGGTACTCCTTTTTTAATCTAAAAGCGTTAGGCCAAAGAACTTTTTTCTGAAGCGTGCTGCACCCGCGAGGATGCTACAAAAAGATACTTGTAAATGACGTTAAGCGGTTGTGGTAATGTTAGTAAAAGCATTACCTTCACGCCATAATTTTAATTTATAACGTCATGACAAGAGTAAATGTTTCTCCCCTCGCGCTTGCCGCCGCCTTGCTGTGCGGCGCCTGCGCATGTGAACAGCCGCAGCAAAGCTTGCAGCTATGGTACAATCAACCTGCCGAAAAGTGGCTCGACGCAGCGCCCTTGGGCAACGGACGGCTGGGCGCAATGGTGTACGGCGGCGTGGACACCGACCGCATCGCGCTCAACGAATCCTCGCTCTGGTCGGGCGAGGTTAACGCGCAGCAAGACCCGCCCTTTGGCGCAAAGCGCTTGGCCGACTTGCGCCAGCTCTTCTTCGACGGCAAGCTGAGCGAGGGCAACCGCGTGGCTGCCGAGTGGCTGCACGGCGACTTCCGCTCCTTCGGCACGCACCTGCCGCTGGGCGATTTGAAGATCGTGGGGCAGCACGAGGGCAAGGTGGAGGGCTACCGCCGCGAGCTCGACTTGCGCACCGCCGTCAACACCGTTACCTACCGCGTGGGCGGCGTGCAGTACAAGCGCGAGTACTTCATCAGCAACCCCGCAAACGTAATGGTCGTGCGCCTCTCGGCAGACAAGCCCGGGGCGCTCACCTTCGACTTGCAGCTCGACTTGCTGCGCGAAGCCGAGGTGAAGGCGCATGAGGGCGGGATGCTGTTTGCGGGCAAGGCCACCTTTCACAAGCACGGCGTGGGCGGCGTGGAGTTTGGCGGCGTGGTTGCCGTAAGCGCCGACGGCGGCACGGTTGCCTCGGACGCCAGCGCCAGCGCGACGGTGCGCGTGGCAGGCGCTACGGCGGCAACCATTGTCATAGACGTTGCCACCAGCTACCAAACGGAGCGCTACGAGGCAGAAGCCTTGGCGCGGGCAGATAGCGCCGTGCGCACAGCCTACGACTCGCTCAAAGCCGCGCACGTCAGCGACTACGCAGCCCTGTTCAGCCGCGTGGAGCTGAGCTTGGGCGCAGCGAGCGGCGACAAGCTACCCACCGACGTGCGCCTGCAAAAGGTGCGCGAGGGCAGCGCCGACGCCGCCTTCGACGCCCTGTTCTTCCAGTACGGCCGCTACCTGCTCATCGCCTCCTCGCGCGAGAACTCGCCCCTGCCCGCCAACCTGCAAGGCATCTGGAACGACAACCTCGCCTGCCAAATGGGCTGGACGTGCGACTACCACCTCGACATCAACACCCAGCAGAACTACTGGCTCGCCAACGTGGGCAACCTTGCCGAGTGCCACGCCCCCCTCTTTACCTACACCGCCAACCTCGCCAGGCACGGCGCCGCTACCGCGCAAAAGGTGTACGGCTGCAAAGGCTGGTGCGCCCACACCGTGGCCAACATCTGGGGATTCTCTGCCCCCTCGCAGCACATCGCCTGGGGCCTCTTCCCGCTCGCCGGCTCGTGGCTCGCCTCGCACCTGTGGACGCAGTACCTCTACACGCTCGACAAGGACTTCCTCGCCCGCACCGCCTACCCCCTGCTCAAAGGCAACGCGCAGTTCCTGCTCGACTTCCTCGTCAAAGACCCCCACAGCGGCTACCTCCTCACCGGCCCCTGCATCTCCCCCGAAAACGGGTTCCGCTACCAAGGCCAGGGGCTGAGCGCCTCCATGATGCCCACCGGCGACCGCGCCCTCACCCACGAGATCCTCAGCGCCTGCGTGCAGGCCGCGCAAGCCCTCGGCATAGACAAAGCCTTTGCCGACAGCGCGGCGGCGGCCCTGGCGCTGCTCCCCCCCTTCGAGGTAGGCAAGCGCGGCGCCATCCAAGAGTGGCGCGAGGACTACGACGAGGCGCAGCCCAACCACCGCCACACCATGCACCTCCTGGGCCTCTACCCGCTGGCGCAGCTCTCGGCAGGCCGCACCCCGCAGCTGGCCGCCGCCGCCGCCAAGGTGATTGAGAACCGCCTCGCCGCCGAGGGCTGGGAGGACACCGAGTGGAGCCGCGCCAACTTCCTCTGCTACTACGCGCGCCTCAAGAACCCCGCCAAGGCCTACGAAAACCTACAGGGCCTCTACAAGGTCTTCGCCCGCGGCAACCTCTTCTGCGTAGCCCCCGCGGGCGTGGCCGGCGCTGACCTCGACATCTTCGAGTTCGACGCCAACGAGGCCGCCCCCGCTGGCATGGCCGAGCTGCTGGTGCAGTCCTGCGACGGGTGCATTGAGCTCCTCCCCGCCCTCCCCCAGCAGTGGCAAAGCGGATCCCTCAAAGGCCTCTGCGTGGCCGGCGGCGGCGAGGTAGACCTGAGCTGGCGCAGCGGCCAGGTGCAGCGCGCCACCCTCCGCGCCACCGCCGACAACACCTTCGCCCTGCGGCACCCCCACAGCGGCGAGCTGATCACGGTAGCCCTCAGCAGGGGCGAGGCCTACCAAATCGTAAAGTAGCAACCCCGTAAAGGAAGGACTATAGGATGAAAGACACCATGAAAATAAGGGATGGCTTCACCGGCTCGCGGCAGATTGCGCTGACCCCCGCCATGAAGAGCCGCATGAGGGAGCACCCCCTGGGGCGCGACCTCTACATCACCGAAATGGGCTACTACCCCCACGCCGGCCACCACTTCTGCGACCGCAAGGCCGGCTGCGGCGAGTACATCTTCATCTACTGCGTGGACGGGCAGGGATGGGTGTGCGTGGACGGCGCCCGCGCCAGGGTAGGCAAGAACCAGTACTTCGTGGTGCCCCTGGGCATCCCCCACAGCTACGGCGCCGCCGACAGCCAGCCCTGGACCATCTACTGGATACACTTCGGGGGGGAGCGCGCGCGCGCCCTCGTGCTCCCCCTCACCGGCGCCCTGCGCAGCATCGAGGTGAGCGAAACCTCGCGCATCGAGGACAGGCTCAAGCTCTTTGAGGAGATGTACACCACGCTCGACCGCTGCCTCACCCTCGACAACATGCTCTACGCCTCCCTCTGCCTCTACCACGTCAGGGGCACGCTCGTGTGCCTGAAGCAGTTTCGCGAGGCCAACGCCAGCGAGCGAAGCCCCACCGACGAGATAGCCCCCATCATCCACTACATGCGCGAAAACATAGAGAAGAACATCGCCGTAGCCGAGCTGGTCAGGATGTCCGGCTACTCCGTCGTGCAGTTCCACAAGCTCTTCATAGACTACGCCGGCATGTCCCCCAAGCGCTACTACCTCCAGCTCAAAATCCGCGAGGCCTGCCGCTACCTCAGCCTCACCACCATGAAGGTGAACCAGCTCTGCAACAAGATCGGCTTCGCCGACCCCCTCTACTTCACCCGCGTGTTCTCCAAGGCAATGGGCTGCTCGCCCCGGCAGTACCGCCAGCAGCAGCAGAGCTCGTAGCCCGCCGCCGCCGCCCGCCGCCGCGCCCCCCCCCCCCCCCGGGCGTCGCGCCCCCCCCCCCCCCCCCCCCCCCCCCCCCCCCCCCCGCCCCGAGCGGGCGGGCCGGGGGGGGCGAACCACCAACCCCCCCCC